>JAYTIO010000486.1:0-3837 GCA_043731805.1 Pedosphaera sp.
CGCGATGATTGAGGGCGTGCCCGGCTCGAACGCGAAGGACCAGGCCACTGCGCCGAGCGAGACGTTGCAGGAGATGAAGCACTACGGCCTGCACCGGCACTTCACCGGCGGCACAAGCGTGGTGATGTTCGGCGGCGGGGTGAAGCAGGGTTTCGTCTATGGCCAGACGGCGGACGAACGCCCGCTGATAGCCGTGAAGAATCCGGTTTCCGTCATGGACCTGCACGCGACGATTTTCACTGCGATGGGCATCAGCCCGAAGACGGCGTTCGACATCGAGGGCCGCCCCTTCTACGCGACGGAAGATGGGAAAGGCAAAGCGGTGAAGGAGATTTTTGCGTGAGTCCTGCCGCTGCCCGATGCGGGTCGGTGGAGTGCCAACCGAACGCCACGGCGCACGCCTTCTCCCTTCCTCGGAGGAGGGGAGAAGGTGGCCGCAGGCCGGATGAGGGGTGCGGCCACCCACGCCGACGCCCGCAACCCCTCACCCTGGCCCTCTGCCCTCATCCGATGAAGGGAGAGGGAGCCAGCGCACGTCGTCGTCCCCCGGCGACCCCGCCGGAATTCATTCCGAACCGGTATCAGCCGGACAGGAACGAACGCGTGAGCGCGGCCGCCTGCGATTGGCAAAGTCAGCCTGTCATCCAATCCCTCAACGTATGAGAAGTCTCTTCGCCCTCGCCGCCATCCTGGCCGTGCTCCCGCTCTCCGCCGCCCCCGCCAAGCTCGATTTCAACCGCGACATCCGCCCCATCCTGTCCGACAACTGCTTCGCCTGCCACGGCCCGGACACGCAGAAGGTCAAGGGCGGTTTACGGCTCGACTCACGCGAGGCCGCGCTCAAGCCCGCCAAGTCCGGCAAGCTCGCCCTCGTCGCGGGCAAGCCGGACAAGTCCGCCGTGGTCGAACGCATTAGCACGAAGTCGGCGGCCGACCTCATGCCCCCGCCGGAGTCGCACAAGACGCTCTCCACCGCGCAAAAGGAAACACTGCGGCGATGGGTGGCCGAAGGCGCGAACTACTCGTCGCATTGGGCCTTCGTCGCTCCGCAGCGCCCGAGTCCGACGCCAATCGGCAATCGGCAATCGGCAATCGGCAATCCCATCGACGCCCTCTTGCTCGCGCGGCTGAAGAGGGACGGGCTGAAGTTCTCGCCCGAAGCCGACCGCCCCACGCTCCTACGCCGCGTCGCGCTCGACCTCACCGGCATTCCGCCCACGCCCGCCGAGGTGGACGCCTTCCTCGCCGACAAGTCGCCGCAAGCCTACGAGCGTGCCGTGGACCGACTGCTCGCTTCGCCGCGCTACGGCGAACGCATGGCGATGCTCTGGCTCGACTACGCACGTTACGCCGACAGCCACGGCTTTCAGACCGACAGCTCGCGCTCCATGTGGCCGTGGCGCGATTGGGTCATCAAAGCCTTCAACGAGAACATTCGCTTCGACCAGTTCACCGTCTGGCAGCTCGCCGGCGACCTCTTGCCGAAGCCAACGCAAGACCAGTTCGTCGCAACTGGCTTCAACCGTAACCACCGCATCAATGGCGAGGGCGGGCTTATCGCGGAGGAGTGGCGCGTCGAGACCATCATTGACCGCGTGGAGACGACGGGCACGACTTGGCTGGGCCTCACCTTCAACTGCTGCCGCTGCCACGACCACAAATACGACCCCATCACCCAGCGCGAGTTCTATTCCTTCTTCGCCTTCTTCAACAGCGTCGAGGAGACCGGCACGCTGACCGGCGTGCGCGCCAATCGCGGCGGCGGCAACCCCGAGCCGACCATTCATGTCACGACGCCCGAACTCGCGGCCAGGCTCGCCGAGCTGAACCAGTCGCTGCAATCCGCCGAGGCCAAGCGCGTCGAGGCGGAGCAGCAGTTGCCCAAGCTCATCGAGGAATGGGAGCCGACTTTCATCGCGAAGCTCGACCCATCCGCCGCCGCGTGGAAGCTGCTCGAACCCACTTCGGTGAAGGCCGCGAGCAAGACCACTTTCACGCGCCAGCCCGACGCTTCGTGGCTCGCCGTCGGGGCCGCCGCCGGTCAGGAGACTTACACCGTCACCGCGCCGGTCGCGGCCGGGACGCTTGGCGGCGTGCTGCTCGAAGCCTTGCCCGATGCATCGCTCCCCGCGCAGTCCGTCGGTCGCGCGCACAACGGCAACTTCATCCTCAGCGGCATCGAGGCAGAGCTCACCGCGCCGTCGCTGCCGAAGCCCGAGCTCATCAAGTTCTCCAAGGCCGAGGCCAGCTACTCGCAGAAGGGCTACGAAGTCGGCCTCGTCGTGGACGCGAAGGGCGGCAATGGCTGGGCCGTGGACGGCCCGACGCGCAAGGAGCCGCTCAAGGCGATGTTCCTCGCCGACCGCGCGGTGACCGTGCCAGCCGACGCCACGCTTACCGTGCGCTTGCTGCACAAAGCCAGCGGCCAGCACGCCATCGGGCGCTTCCGGCTGTCGGCGACTTCGCTCGCGCCGGGCTTGGCGAAGCTCGAAGGCGGCGCGCAGGTGCCGGAGTCCTTGAAGAAGATTTTTGCGACCGAGCCGAGCAATCGCACCGCCGCCCAGCGCACCGAGTTGATAAAGTTTTTCCGCGCCAATGCCGAAAGCCCGACGAAGTCCGCTGACGCCGCCGTGGCTGCCGCGAAGAAGGCAGTGGACGACTTCGAGCTCAAGCTGCCGACGACGATGGTGATGAAGGAAGTGGCCGCACCGCGCGACGCCTTCATCCTCGTGCGCGGCGAATACGACAAGAAGGGCGAGCAAGTCAGCGCAGGCGTGCCCGCTGTGTTGCCGCCGCTTCCCGCCGGTGCGCCGACGAACCGCCTCGGGCTCGCGCAGTGGCTGGTTGCGCCCGAGAACCCGCTCACCGCGCGCGTGTGGGTGAACCGCACCTGGGAGAAGTTTTTCGGCTACGGCCTGGTGAAGACCACGGAGAATTTTGGTTCGCAGGCCGATCCACCGAGCCATCCCGAGTTGCTCGACTGGCTGGCGACCGAGTTCGTCCGCCTCGGCTGGGACATGAAGGCGATTCAGAAAACCATCGTGATGTCGGCGGCTTACCGGCAGTCCTCGAAGGTCACGCCCGAGTTGGTGGCGCGTGACCCGGAGAATCGATTGCTCGCGCGCGGCCCGCGCTTCCGGCTGCCTGCCGAACTCATCCGCGACCAGGCGCTCGCCGCGAGCGGGTTGCTCGTCGAGAAGCTCGGCGGCCCCAGCGTGCGTCCCTACATGCCCGAGGGCGTGTGGGACGAGACCAGCCGCTACGGCGACCTGCGCGGCTACAAGCACGACAAGGACACCGGCCTCTACCGCCGCACGCTCTACACCGTCTGGAAGCGCACCGCCGCTCCGCCCACGATGCTGCTCTTCGACTCGCCCACGCGCGAAATCTGCACCGTGAAGCGCAGCCGCACGAACACCCCGCTGCAAGCGCTCGCCCTCCTCAACGAAGTCACCTACATCGAAGCCGCCCGCTCCCTCGCGCAACGGATGCTCACCGAAGGCGGCGCAACCACAAGCGAGCGACTCACCCACGGCTTCCGTCGCGTCACCGGTCGCACGCCGGACAAGGCCGACCTCGCCGTCCTCACTGCTGGCTTGGAGAAACGCCTCGCCAAGTATCGCGCCGATGCCGACGCCGCGAAGTCCCTCCTCGCGCAAGGCGAGTTCAAGCCCGATACGAAACTGGACCTCGCCGAACTCGCCGCCTACACCGTGACGGCGAATGTCCTTCTGAACCTCGACGAGGTTATCACCCGCGAATGAACCCGCCGCAAAGGAGCGCGGACGCCCACGTCCGCAGCAAGTTGGTTTCGAGAGCGTCGCGGCTGCGGACGTG
>JAYTIO010000487.1:0-8547 GCA_043731805.1 Pedosphaera sp.
TGGGGTAACTCCCGCCCGCACCGTAGCTTCATCTCCTGAACTTCTCCCGGCGCTTGCCCCATCCGGCGGTAATCTCTACAACGGTGCCGGGCTGCCCGCCGTGCCCAGCACACCGACGCCCGCGATGAAACTTCCTGCTTTCCTATGCTGTGTCCTGCTGGCCGCCTCCGTTTCGGCGGCGGGGGCGGGCGCCTCATGGTATGTCGCTCCCGCCGGGGACGACACATCCTCCGGCTCGTTGGAGCAACCGTTCGCCACCGTCCAACGCGCGCAGCAAGCGGCGGCGGCGGGCGACACCGTCTTCCTGCGCGGCGGCACGTATCTCATGCGGGAAGCTCAAATCGCCCGCCGCAAGGGAATCTTCGCCAGCCTCATGGTGCTGGACAAAAGCGGCGCGCCAGACCGGCCCATCACGTATCGGACCTACCCGGGGGAGCGGCCGGTCTTTGACTGTTCGCTGGTGAAGCCCAAGGATCAGCGCGTCACGGCGTTCCTGGTCAGCGGCTCCTGGCTGCGACTGCAAGGAATCGAAGTCACCGGCGTGCAGGTGACGATCAAGACCCACACGCAATCCATCTGCTTCGAGAGCCAGGGGAGCCACAACGTCTTCGAGCGTCTCGCCCTGCACGACGGCCAGGCGATTGGCGTTTACCATGTGCGCGGCGCGGACAACTTGTTCCTCAACTGTGACGCCTGGAACAACTGGGACTACATCTCCGAGGATGGCAAGGGCGGCAATGTGGACGGCTTTGGCTGTCATCCCCCCAAGGGCAGCACCGGGAACGTGTTCCGCGGCTGCCGCGCTTGGTTCAACAGCGACGATGGCTACGACTGCATCGGCGCGCAGGAGTCTGTGACGTTTGAGCACTGCTGGGCCGCCTACAACGGGCTCTCGGCAGACGGCAAGAAGCTGGGCGACGGCAACGGCTTCAAGGCCGGTGGCTACGGGTCCGCCACCGCGAACCGGCTGCCCAATCTCATCCCGCGCCACACGGTGCGGTTCTGCGTGGCCGTGCGGAACAAGAACAGCGGTTTCTACGCGAACCATCATCCCGGCGGCTGCGACTGGCTCAACAACACGGCCTATCGGAACGGGGTTGATTTCAACCTGCTCGGACGCCTGTCGGACAACCGCACGGATGTCCCTGGCTACGGGCACAAGCTGATCAACAACCTGAGTTACGGCTCCCGCCGGGCGCTTACCGCGATCGAGGCGTCGAAGTGCGAGCTGGCCGGCAATTCCTTCACGCTCGGCCTTCAACTCAGTGATCGCGATTTCGTCAGCCTGGACGAGGCCGGGCTGGTTCAGCCCCGTCCGCCCGACGGCCGTCTGCCTCTCATCCCGTTCTTGCGGCCTGCGTCCGGGAGCGTGCTGCTGGGCGCGGGCGTCAGCAACGGCCTGCCCGGCCAAGGCCCCCGACCGGACGTCGGCGCGTTCGGGCCTTGACGCAACCTTCGCACCGGCCGACCCCACCGTTCAGTCCACTATGGCATGAAGCGACGAAAGTTCAGCGCGGCGTGGGGACGAGGTTGGTGATCAGCGGGCCGGACCAGGGCGTCGAGCTGGGCGGCCCGCCGGTCTGGCGTTGTTTGGGGTTGTGCGCACGGGCGACGAGGTGCGTGTTGGTCGTCAATGTGATGGGGCCGGCGTAGGTGAAAGCGTTGGAGCGAATGCCCCCTTGGGGAAGGCGGGGGTCGGAACCATCCAGGGTGTAATAAACCGTTACGTTGGTCGGCGATTGAGTAAGCCGGTATCCCACGGCGTCGCCCGCGCTTGGCAGCAGGAGGCGCGGCGGCGGCGTGAGTTGTTGATCAATAAAATCCACGCGGTTGGACAGCCACGCCTTCATCAGGTTGATCTCGCTTTGATAGGACCCGCCGCGGGGTTGGAACCCCCAGCGTTGGTATTGGCGGGGTTGAGCATCGCGGAGTTCGCTGGCGAGGCGGTCGGCCAGCGCGTTCAGATTGGTCACCGAGAAGTGGGTCTGCCGCAGTTCCTGCCACCGGTCCACCCAGAGCTGCCAGAAATCCGGATCGCTGAACAGCCGCGGCCACCACGGCCCGCCGAAGAACCCCCCGGTGTTCCACTGCCGCGGATTGGCGTCCCGGCCGTCAGTCGAGCCGAGGGCCCGGTCGAAATCCCAGTGCGGGCCGAAGGTGAGCTTCCCGTTGCGCGGCTTGTGGAAATAGGTGCTGTAGGCGTTGACGTCCACGTTGCCGCTGAGCACTTCCAGCACGTGGAAATCAATCCCGGCCGACACATCAAAGTAAGCGGGGTAGCCCAGCTCGGGGTCTTTCCAGTTCGGCCCTTGCAGCGCGCGGTCGAAGTCACGGAAAAAGGCGTGGAGATAGTTCAACTGCGGCCGGCGTTGCGGCAGCCGCAAGGTGGCCTCTTTGGGATCCACATAAACCACGGTGGTGCCGCCCGCGCCGAAGCCGCTCTCGCCGGGCCCCGTCCGGTCCAGCTTCAAGACATATCCGCCCGTCACGGCAGGCGGTTCCAAGTCTTCCGCGCCGAGGCGGTCGATCGCCACGCGGTGCCGGCCGGCCTTGATCTTCTCCTCCAGCACGTAGAGGCCGTGGTAGTGGTTGGTTTCCAACGTGCCGGAGCCGCTGGTCAGGAACACCTCCACGAAACGCGTGCGGGGCGAGTAGCGGCCCAGGTCCCGGCTCAGTTGATGGATGAACGGATTGTGGATCAGCACCGGGTCGAAGGAATTGGGCGCGTAGAGCACCCAGTCGGATTCCGATGGCAGGCCCAGCGGGGAGCGCTTCTTCTCTTCCTCGAACTCGTCATAAAAATGCACGGCATAACTTTGCTGGGGCATCCCGGAAGACGACGAGCCGCGCGTGTGGAAACCACCCCGGGTGGTCAGGGTCGGCGCGTTCGTGAGCGACGCCACGCCGTTGACCGGTTCGTAGAAGGACAGTTGCACCGGCGCGCTACGCCCCGGCCCAGGCACGTCCTTGTTGCGGGAGTGCAGGATCAACAACGGCAGCGAGGATGTGAAGGCCGGCGCGTTGGTCGCCAGCCGCAGATAAACTTCGCTGTGCGGCTCGCCGGGGAGCAGGCCCGTTTGATAAGCTCGCGTGCGCAGATGAGTGGTGTTGGTGATGCTCAGGGGAGCGGCGTAAGCAGGCGAACTCTGGGAGGGCAGCGTTCCGTCCAGAGTGTAGCGGACAACTGCGTTGGTTGCGCCGGTGGAGAGCGACACGGTGAAGGGCTCCGTGAAATTGCCACCCAACTGCGAGAACCTCACCTCCGGTGCGAACCCCGGACCGCTGCTGGCATTGGGCCGACCGGGCGTGGGCGACGCGAAATAGCCGCGAAGGGCTGGCTCGCCCCGCACCCGCCCATCCGAGACATCGGCGCTTTGCTGCCCCGTGGCGAAGTCGGAGATGATCTGGGCCTTGGGATCGACCAATGCAAGATAGCCGTCCTGTGCGGCGAGTTTGAAGTTGGTGTGCAGGTGCACAAGCCCCTGGGTGCGGTCCTTGGCGGAAGCGAATACCAGCAGATACTTTTCGGGCAGCAGGACCACCCCGGGGAAACGCCATTTCGTGAGGTTGGTGCGGCTGTCGGTAAGAAACCAGCCCTCCAAGCTCACCGGGTTGGGCCCGCGGTTGTGCAACTCAATCCAGCCCGAGCGATCCCCATCGTCATCCACCAGGCCGCGCCGATTGATCGCCAGGAACTCGGAAAGACAGACGCCCGTGAACGCATCGGCGGCGCGCAGTCCTGCCAACTGAGTCAGCAATAGGAGTGCGATGGAACAGGCAGTGCGGGTCATGAATGTTCTGACGGGCAATCCCACCCGCCGTTAGTGACTGAAACTGGCGCAGCCCCAGCCAGCGGGCGCCCGCTGTAATGTCATCCGGTCTTCGTGGCTGAATTTCACGCGCTGAGATTGCCTGACCGGAGGCGGGTGCCAAGAGCGGTTTTCCGCAGGCGCGTTTCAGGTCGGTCGCCCATCAAGCCACCGCCTACGTCCCCGGGCCGGCTGGAAGTGGCTTGCCGGGCTGGGCCGGTTGAGCGGCAACCACCAAACTGCGCTGGCAGTGAGGCCGTGCATAAGCGGCTTCGCAAGCACCCTGCCTTCGGTTAGCTTTGTGCCATGCAACACATTATCCAACTCCGGCTGCGGGCGGGGGCGCTCGTTCTGTTCGCAGTGTTCACTTGCTGGACGGCTGAGGCCGTGGCGGGCGAACCTCTACGCTTGTCCATCTGGCCCGACGAGGCTCCGCTCGGCGACGGGATGTCGGAAAAGGTCAAGGTGCCCATCACGGTGCATTTACCTGAGACCGGCTTGGCCACAGGTGCCGCCATGGTGATCTGTCCCGGAGGCGGCTACGGCGGAAAAGTGGTGGAGGGCGAAGGCCACAGCATTGCCCGCTGGCTGAACTTCCACGGCATCGCCGGCGTGGTGTTGGAATACCGGCTGCCAGCGGGCAATTACCATCGCCCGCTGCTGGATGCGCAGCGGGCCATCCGCGTGGTCCGGGCGCACACCGCTGAGTGGAAACTCGATCCGCGCCGGATTGGGATCATTGGATTCTCGGCTGGCGGGCACCTCGCCTCAACGGCCGGAACGCACTTCGACGCTGGCCAACCGCAGTCGGCGGACCCGGTCGAGCGGTTGAGTTGCCGGCCAGACTTCATGGTCCTCGTTTACCCGGTGATCACCATGGGCGAGAAGACCCACGCTGGCTCCCGCAGGAATCTGCTTGGGCCAGCCCCATCGGCAGAACTCATGGAGCTGTTCTCCAACGAAAAGCAAGTCACCGACAAGACACCGCCGGCGTTCCTGACTCACGCGCGCACGGATGCGGTCGTGCCAGTGGCCCACAGCCAGATGTTCTACGACGCACTCAAGGCCAAGGGCGTCCCGGCGGAGTTCCAAGAGTTCCCGAAGGGCAACCACGGCTACAACGGCTACAAGGGCGAGGAATGGGATGCCTGGCAGAAGCGCTCCTTGGAGTGGTTGGGCGAACGTGGGCTGCTGAAAGCAGGGCGCTGAACGCTGGCCACGCGGTTAGGCCGCTCGGGAGGGGGCGCAGACGGCCGCTCTGGTTTCAGTTGCTTGCCGTGGTGAGGCCTGGGGCGGCAACAAACCTTCTTGCCGCCGCGCCATCCGCCGTGCTCCACACCCAAATCTGGCCGTCGAATCCACCGGCGGCCACCCGCTTCGTGGCTTCATGCACGGAGAGCGAGTAGAGCCATTCCTTGCCGCTGCTGTAGATGCGCTGTTCCTTGCGGTCGGGGAGCGTGTGCTGACGCACGGCGCCGTCGGCGGAGCAACTGAAGAGTGCGTCCCCAGTGGCGACCAACTTGAAGACCTCGTGGCCAAAGCCTTTGATGTCGCTGGCCTTCTTCCCGTCGTCCGGGTTCCAGACGTGAACCTTGCGGTCGCGGCCCGCCGTGAAGACCTGCTTGGCCTCGCCGAACACCACGCCATACACCGCCGCTTCGTGACCGATGTAAGTGCTGACCGGCACACCGCTCGACAGATCGAAGACCTTTGCGGACTTGTCGAGACTGGCGGAGGCGAGGCGCTTGCCGTCCGGGCTGAACGCGATGGCGGTCACGGCATCCGCATGATTGGCAATCACGCGGCGACGCGCCCCCGTGCTGGCGTCATACAGCGCAATCGTGCCGTCTGCCGACGCGGTGGCGAGGAACTGGCCGTCGGGACTAAACTTCACGTCTTGCACCACGTCGCCATGGGCGCCGAACACCTTGAGCAGCTTGCCGGTGTCCGCCTCGAACAGGCGGGCTTCGCCCAACTCCCCGGGGATGCCGCTGCCGGCGGCGAGGCGTTTGCCATCGGTGCTCCAGGCGAGCGCGTAGGTGCGCGCGGCGACATTGCCAATGCGCCGGAGTAACTGTCCGCTCGCCGCGTCCCACACCGTGATCTCGCGGAAGCCAGACGCGGCCAACTCCTTGCCGTCGGGGCTGAAGGTCAGCGCCGTGATCGGGACGGCGGCGGCATAAACCTTCGGTGCGGGCGCGTGCTCGCGCGGCGGGACCAACTCCGCGAGCGTCAGCTTGGGATCAGCGCCATCGAACTTCGCGCCCTGCTCGATCCACCGCTTCACCAACTCGATCTGCGCAGGCGGGAGCGGGTCGGCCTTTTGTGGCATGCGATCATCAGCGTCCTTGGTCATGAGGAGTTGGTGAAACTTGCTCGCGACGGGCTTGCCAGTGATGACGTTCCGCCCCTCACCCTTCCCGGCCATCAAGGCTTCGTAGGTGTCCAGCCGGTAGTTGCCCTTGGCACTCTTCTCCCCGTGGCAGGCCTGGCACTTCGCGAGCAGGATGGGCGCGATGTCGGCGCGGAAGCTCACGGGCTTTTTGTCCGCCCCTGAGACTGGCACCGTGACGGAGAGCAGGAAGGGAAGAAGTTGTATAAGGAGGGCAGGAGGGCAGGAGAAAACGCGTTCCTGCTTTCCTGCTTTCCTTATTGAAATCCCACTTGCTTCAAAGAGTCGCATGACCTTCCTAGTTCAGTGCTGGAAGAGAAACTCGTTCACGTTCAGCAGCGCCCAGGCGATATCCTCCAACGCGCGCTCGTGGTCGGCAGGGCCGGTGACGTGCTTCAGCGCCGTGGCGAGTTCGGCGGCTTTGGGCGGACGGCAGAGCGCGGCGAGGTAAAGCTCCGTGATGATGTCCGCGTCGGGTTTGCCTGCCGCCAGCGCCCGGCGGAGGCGGTTGTCCTTGGCCTGGAGCTTGCCGTGGATGAGCGGGCCATTGAAGAGCTGGAGCGCCTGGGCAAGCTGCGGCGCGCTGGGCCGCTCGCACGCGCAGGCACTGATGCGCTGCGGCTGGCCGAAGACGCCGAGGAAGGCGTTGCCCGGCTCCGGCGCGGGGAGCTGCGTGGCCAGGGTGCCGGCCGGCAGGTTGCCGAAGCGCTCTGGCATTCCGGTGACGTGGCACACGGCATCCAGCAACTGCTCGGCGGTGAGCAGCCGCTGCCGGGCGTGGGAGAAATTGCGCGTGTCGTCCTCGTTGAAATGCTCCGCGCGGGAGCTCGCCTGGTAGGTGGCGCTGTTGAGGATCGTGCGCAGCAGGTGCTTCCGGTCGAACTGATGCGCGGCGAAATCCTTCGCCAGCGCTTCCAGCAGCTCGACGTTCGACGGCGGGTTTGAGTCGCGGAAGTCATCCACCGGCTCGACGATCCCCTGCCCCATGAGGTGCGACCAGATGCGGTTGGCCTCGACACGGGCGAAGAACGGATTTTCCGGCCGCGTGAGCCACTGGGCGAACACCGCGCGCCGGTCGGTGTCCTCCGCCCCGGGCAGCTCGCCGGCCCCGGGCGCCCAAGGCTTCATCTCCTTGCCGGTGCGGGGCTGGGTGATCTCGCCATGGCGCGCGGTGTAGATGAGCTGCTCGCCCGCGCGTGCGGTGGGCTTGCGCCTCACGCGCTCGAAGATCGCGCCCATGCCGTAGTAGTTGTCCTGCGTCCAGCGCTCGTAAGGATGGTTATGGCACTTGGCGCATTGCAGCCGCGCGCCGAGGAAGATCTGCGCGGTGGTTTCCAGCGTGTCCGTGGTGGTCTGCGTGGTGCGGTAGAAGTTCGCGGCGGGCTGCTCGAAGGTGCTGCCCTGCGCGGTGAGCAGTTCGCGCACAAAGGCGTCGTAAGGCTGGTTCTCCGCGAAGGCGCGCACGAGCCAGCGGTGATACTTGTGCACGCCGCCGGCGGTGACCTGTTGCGCGTTGAGCCGGAGCAGGTCGCCCCACTTGAGCGCCCAGAAGCGCGCGTATTCCGGCCGCTCCAGCAGCGCGTCCACTAGCTTGGCGCGCTTGTCCGGTGCGGGGTCGGCGAGGAATTTCCGGGTCTCCTCCGGGCTGGGCAGGATGCCGATGACGTCGAGATGCGCGCGGCGGATGAATTCATCGTCGGTGCAAGTCACCGCCGGGAGGAACTGGAGTTGCCGCAGCTTCGCGTTCACCAGCCGGTCAACGTAGTTTCGCTCCGCCGGGGCGGCCCAGCGGAAACCGGGGACATCCTTCACGAGGGTCAGGTAGCAGGCCTCGACGTGCTCAAGATAACGCACGCTCACGGCCACTTGTCCGCGGGCGCCGGTGCCGATGGTGAGGCCCTCGGGCGTGATCGAGGCCAACGCTTCATCCGAGCTGACATACACGGCGAGCCGCGTGATGTCGCGGGTGGTGCCGTCGGAGAACTTCGCCAGCACCTGAAGCTGCTGCGTGTGCGCGGGCCACTTGAGCACGCGGCCGGTGGGCGGATGCACGGCGATGCCGGTGCAGTGCGGCGCGTCCTCGCGGTCGAAGCGGCAGCCCTGGCCGATCCAGCCGGCCAGCAGCGCGTAGGCCGTGTCATTGGTGCGCAGGCGCAGGCCGCCCCGGTGCGCGACCTCCATCAACGGCTTGCGCAGCAGCAGGCTCGCGGCGGGTTCGAGCACGTCCACGCGGCGGTTGAAGTGCTCACGCACGAGCGCGACCTTGTCCACCTCGGGATCGAAGGCCGCGAGAGAAAGGGCGAAGCCGCCCTTGCCGCTGGGCGCGCCGTGACAGCCGCCGGAATT
>JAYTIO010000488.1:0-2935 GCA_043731805.1 Pedosphaera sp.
TCCCGATGACCGTGATGATGTTGGTTTACTACGGGCTGAGTTACCCGCTGGGCGTCCTCGCCGACCGCGTGAGCCGGAAGAAACTGCTCGGCTGGGGCCTTCTTCTCAACGCCCTCGGCTTCGTCGGCCTCGCGCTCGCGCCCACCTATCCGCTAGTGCTCGCCAGCGTCGTCGTCGCGGCGGTTGGGGGAAGTTGCTTCCACCCGGCAGCCACGGCCTTGGTCGCGCGCCTCTACCCCGAGGCCACGGGCAAGGCGCTCGGCCTCGTCGGCATCGGCGCGGGCGCGGGCTTCTTCGTCGGCCCGCTCTACGCCGGCTGGCGCGCGACCCAGACCGGTGATTGGCGCACGCCTGTGCTGGAGTTGGGTGTGCTCGGCATCCTCGCCGCCGGAGCCTTCGCGTGGCTGGCGGCGGAAGAAACCTCGGCTCCGCAGACTATTCCCACAGATTCAAGGCGACCCCAGATAGGCGAAAACGGAAGCTGTGGTCGCCTTGAATCTCTGTGGCTCCTCTTCCTCGCCGCCGCCGTGGCCTTCAGCCTGCGGGACTTCGCCGGGCACAGCATGGGCAGCCTCGGCTCGCTCTTCCTGCAAAAGGCCCACGGCTTCACCGTGCAGGAAGCGGGCGCGGCCCTCAGCGTCATCTTCCTCATGGGCGTCATCAGCAACCCGCTCTTCGGCCACCTCAGCGACCGCAGTCGCACCCGCTGGACCGCCAGCGTGATGGTCGCGGCGGCGCTCGTCATCGCGGTGTTCCCGCACCTGCCGCGCGGCGGGCTGACGGTGGCGCTCGCGGTCTATGGCTTCTTCTTCATGGGCTGCTACCCGATGGTCGAGGCCGCGCTGATGGAGGCCGTGCCGGATGCGGTGCGCGGGCGCGTCTTCGGCCTGTTCATCACCGTCGGGGGCATCCTCGGCAACCTCGCGCACTGGTTCGCGGGCCGGTGGGTCGAGCACCTCGGCGCGGCGGCCGCCGAGCCGGCACGCTATCACAACTTCTACCTGCTGCTCGCCGCGCTGCTGCTGCTCTCGCTGCCCGGCTTGCTGTGCTTGCGGGAAATCCGGAAACGGGAAGACTTGGGCAAAGCTGTTTCGCCATGAACCTCCCCAACTACTTCCTCGCCGACCTCCCACCCGAGGCCGAGATTTCGCCCGCGCTCGTCACGGATGCGTGCCTCGCGCTGAAGCGCAACCGCACCCAATACCTCGCCATCCGCGACACCCCCAGCATGCTCCGCACCCTCGTCCGCACCGCCGAGGACTGGCTCGAAGCCGACTATCCCTATCGCAAGCTCGCGCTCACGGAAGGCCCGGCCCACACGGGTTTCTCCGCCCCCACCATCGCCACCGGCCTCGATAATTTCTTCCGCCAACTCACCGGCGAAAACCTCGAAGCCCTCCTCGCCCAGGAGCTGGGCACCACGCAGCGCCTCGACGCCTTCTGCGCCAGCAACAGCGACAGCCGCACCCGCCGCACCGCGCTCGCCACCGGGCCGGAAATGCTCGGCCACATCACCGCCGGCTGCGTGCCGAACGCGGCGTTCATGGCCATCGTCCTGGGCCTGCTCACCCGCTCGGCGCAGTTCATCAAGTGCTCGCGCGGCGGCTCGTTTCTCCCGCGCGTGTTCCTCCACTCGCTCTACGGCAGCGAGCGCAAACTTGCCGCGTGCATCGAGATCGCCGAGTGGCGCGGCGGCTCGACGGCCTTGGAGGAAGCCCTCTTCTCCCAGTGCGATGGCGTGACCGCCACCGGCTCGGACGTCGCCGTGGAAGCCATTCGCCGCGCGTTGCCGCCGCGCGTCCGCTTCGCCGGCTACGGGCATCAAGTCAGCTTCGGCTACGTCACGCGGGAAGCGCTCTCCAGTTGGCGCGCGAAGAAGATTGTCGCCGCCGCCGCCGCCGATGTCATCGCATGGGACCAGCTCGGCTGCCTCTCGCCGCACGTCTTCTACGTCGAGGACACCACCGTCGGCCTCGCGCTGCACTTCGCCGAGCAACTCGCAGAGGAGCTGGCCCGTCGCGAAGCCGCCGAGCCGCGCGGCAAGATTTCCACCGAGACCGCCGCCCACATCGCCGCCCGCCGCGCCCTCTACGAAGTCCGCGCCGCGCACGCGCCTGAGCAGACGCGCCACTGGTGCAGCCCGGCCTCGACGGCTTGGACGGTGGTTTACGAGTCCGAGCCGCGCTTCGCCCTCTCCTGCCTCAACCGCTTCATCTACGTGAAGCCCGTGCAGGACGTGGCCAAAGCCCTGCGTGCCGCCGACCCCGTGCGCGACCACACCTCGACCGTCGGCCTGGCCGCCGCCGAGCACGAGACCGAGGCCCTCGCCAAGCAATTCGCCCGCTGGGGCGCGACCCGTCTGTGCCCGCTGGGCCAGATGCAAAACCCGCCGCTGACGTGGCGGCATGATGGGCGGGGGCTGCTGGGCGACCTCGTGCGGTGGACGGATTGGGAACAATGAAAATGAGCGGACAGCTCTCAGCGGTCAGCCGTCAGCAAGACGGCCTCCCTGCTGACCGCTGACCGCTGATAGCTGACCGCTCTTTATGAAAATGGAACTCCGCAAAACCTTTCAATTCGAAGCCGCCCACCTCCTCCCGCACCTCCCCGAGGCGCACAAGTGCCGTCGCCTCCACGGGCACAGCTTCAAGGTGGAGGTCGTCATCGCCGGCGAGTGCGATCCGAAGCTGGGCTGGCTCATGGACTACGCCGACATCAAGGCCGCCTTCAAGCCGCTCTGGGAGCAGCTCGACCACCACTACCTCAACGAAATCCCCGGCCTCGAAAACCCCACGAGCGAGCTTGTCGCCGTGTGGATTTGGGACCGCCTGAAGCCGCGCCTGCCGCTGCTCACCGAGGTCGTCGTGGCCGAGACCTGTACGGCCCAGGCGGTGTATCGAGGTTGAACGGCAGGAGCCTCTTTGGACGAGCCGCG
>JAYTIO010000489.1:0-29125 GCA_043731805.1 Pedosphaera sp.
ACAGCCATTGCTTGACCCGGGTTTTGACGCGTTTGGAAATCGAAGCGGAGGTATTCATGGTGCCAGCGGGGCGGGCCGGGTCACGCGTTGAGCGCGGCGTGCAGACCGTCCACACAAGTGTCGTAGCTATACAATCGGGCAACTTCCCGGGAGGTTGCGGTGAACTTCGTCCGCCACTGCGGGTTGCGCGCGCACTGCGTGAGCACGGCGGCCAGGCTGTCCACACAGCCGCACCGGTGGATGAACCCGTTCTCCCCGATCCTCACCATGTCCGGCCACCCGACGACCCGATCCGAAGAGATCAGCCCCAGACCAGCCGGCAACGCCTCGTTGAACGTGCAACCCCACGGCTCCTCGCCCGGGTTCACACAGTAATCCGAGGCCAGCAGCAGTTCCCGCATCTCCGACTGTTTGACAAACCCGGTGAAGCAGACGCCTTTCACGCCGGATGCCGTGACGGCCTGCCGCATCGCCACGTTCTCCGGCCCATCCCCCACCATGAGCAGGGTGGCGGCATGCTGGCCCGCGAGTTTGCCCTGCGCCTGCACATAGGCGCGAATGAGGTCCATCGGCCGTTTCTCGATCCGATGCTTGCAGATGTTCACGAAGATGACCGAAGCGGGATCAATGGAGTGTTTGCGGCACACCCGTTCTCGAATCGCGCTCCGCTCCGCCTCCGGCAGGTCAATCCCAAAATACGTGTTGTCCGCGCTGTAGGGCACGAAGTGCAGCTTGTGGGGCGGGACGCCGCGGCGCAGGTAAAAGTTGCGGTTCTCCTCGCCGATCCACAGGAACGCGGCGCACCGCTTGAAGGCCTGCTTCAAGAACATCTCCCGCAACAGCACCCGCCAGCGCGGGCGGGGAATCACATCCTCGTTCTCCCCGCGCAGAAAGATTTTGACGCCCGCCCGCGCGAGCTGGAAGGCCGCCCGCACATGGGCGATATGGCTGTAACCGTGGAAATAGACCGCATCCGGCTTGGCGGCCAGGATGCGCTCCTCCAAGCCGGGCAACAGCGCGTGTTGGAGCCGCGCGGTCACGCCGTCCGGTTCGCCCCGGGTCAGGA
Organism: Pedosphaera sp.; assembly: GCA_043731805.1. GTDB lineage: Bacteria > Verrucomicrobiota > Verrucomicrobiia > Limisphaerales > SXTU01 > SXTU01. The sequence goes on from JAYTIO010000489.1 coordinate 1,067, forward strand.
ACTCGTGGGCATAACCGTCCAGCAGGTTGTTGTCATACGCGACGGTGGCGTTGGCCAGCGGATCGAAGTAGCTCCGCACCCCCCGGTCGTTGTGGTAAATCACGTGCAGATCAAACTGGCCGCGCCGGGCGATCCGGGTATAGAGCGGCGCGTGATACTGGATGGGATGGCTGATGACGACGGCGAGTTTCTTCATGTTACCGGTTATACTGGAGGCCACTGGCTCGGGGGCGCGGGGTTCCAAGTCAGTTGATGACGCCGTGCCGCTGGGCCTCCTGCAAGGCCCCGGTGAACGCATCCTTGGCGACCGTTTGCCGCTTCACCCACTCCAGCATCTCCATGAACGAGGACTTGAACTGGTATTGGGGGGCGTAGCCCAGAAGGCGGCGCGCCTTCGTGATGTCGGCCACGCAATGCCGGATGTCGCCGGCCCGGTAGTTGCCCGGAAATTGCGGGGCCACCGTCCCGCCCGTGATGGCCTGGCTCAGCACCTCGGCCACTTCCTTGACGGAAATCACCGTGCCGCTGCCGATGTTGATGGACTCATGGTCGATGCCCTCTGCCGCCATGCACCGCACCAGCGCCGCCACCACATCCGCCACGTGGACGAAGTCCCTGGTCTGTTCGCCATCCTCGAACACGATGGGCGGCCGGCCCTGAATCAACCGCGAGCAAAAGATGGCCGCCACGCCGGTATAGGGGTTGTTCAGGGACTGGCGGGTGCCAAACACATTGAAAAACCGGCAGGCCACCGTCTCGATCCCGTAGCAGCGCCCGATCACATGCACCATCTCCTCGTGGCTCCGCTTGCCAATCGCATAGATGCTGGTGGGCATCAGCGGCTTGGTTTCCGCCGTGGGGATGGGCCGGAGCGGCTCCCCGGTGCCCTCGTCAATGAGTTCCCAAGCCTTAGCCTTGAGCTGGCGCTCCGACCGAACGGGGGCCAGAACGAAGCTGCCCGCCGGATCCACATAAGCTCCTTCACCATAAATGCTCATCGAACTCGCCACCACGATGCGCTTCACGCGCTCCTTCTGCTGGATGATGCCCTCAAGCAGGACCGCCGCGGCCAGTTCGTTCTTCTCAACGTAACGCCGCACTTCATACATGGATTGAGCCACCCCAACCCGGGCCGCCAGATGATAGACCACCTCCACCCCGGCCAGGGCCCGGGTGACCAGCTCCGCGTCCGCGCAATCCCCCCACAGATACTCACAGCCGGGGTTGAGGTAATCCGGCCTCCCCGTGGGATGCACCTGCGGTTCCAGGGAATCCAGGCTTCGGACCTGATGCCCGAGCGCAACGAGTGAATCAATAAGGAAACTGCCGATGAAACCGGCTCCTCCCGTGACAAGGATGTTTTTCATTTAACTGGGTGATGGGGCACTTTTTTCTTCAACGCTCCATGATTTGTCGGAGCACCGGCGCGAACTGCGTCTCGTAATTCCACTCGTCGAGAATCCGCTGCCGGCCCCGCACGCGGGCGGCGGCGGCCTCTTGCGGGTGGGCGATGAACCACCGCACCGCCTGCGCGATGCTGTGTGGGTCCTCGGGGTTGCACGCGCGAGCGTAGCCCGGCTCCACGAACATCGCGCGCCAGTCGGGCAGGTCGGACACGAGCAGGCCCAGGCCGCAGGCGAGGTAGTCGAAGGGCTTGTTCGAGGCGCCGGTCATTGCACGCATGTTCAAGTCGCCGCTGGCGGCGGGCATGAGAGCCAGGCCAAGACTCGCCTGCGAGCAGAGCCGCAGCAATTCCGCCCGCGTGGCGGGCGCGCCGAGATACTTCACTCGGTCAGCCAACCCGAGTCGCGCGGCCTCGGCGAGGAAGGTGTCGAGAAAATCGCGATGACCGCTCGTGGTGTAACCGGCGAAATGCAGACGCGGCTGGCCGGGAATGAGTGCCAACGCGTGCAGCACCGCCAGCGGCAGGCGTGCTGGGTTGAGCGAGCCGTGGTAGAACAGCACCGGTTCGGCGGACAGCAACGGCGGCACGGCACCCACTTCACAGCGCTCCGGACAGTTCCATACTGTGAGCACCGGGCCGGCGGGCCGGACCAACTCGGTGAAAACCCGGGCGCGCTCCGCATTCGGCAGCACCACTGCGGCGGCCCGCTGGCAGAGTCGGCGACGCGCGCCAAGGATGCGGCGGAAGAAAGGCGAGGCATCGGTCACTGCGGGAGAGTCGTGCTCGTGATAGATGACGCGCCGGCCCGGCAGATGGCTGGCCAGCCAAGCCGCCGGGCACGAGAGCGGGTCGGACGCGTAAATCCACCGTGCGCCGCTGCGCCAGGCACGCCACAATGTCCAGAGGCAGAACCCGGCATAGTGCGCCTTCTGCCGCCAACCCGGACCCGAGTAGCGCCATCGCTCCGTCCGAATGCGGGGATGGTCGACGAATTGAAATGCATCCGCCTCACCCGACGCCCCGCTGCCGAGGAACAGCACCTCCCAGCCGCGATCCGCCAGCATCCGGGCACTGTGCTCCAGAGGAGGATACCCCGCCGGATTGGTGTATTGGACAAAACAAACCCTTTGGTGTGGAGCCGATGCTCTCATCCCTTTTTGGCCAAAACCCAAACAGTGGTGCCGTAAGACGGACGGTTCATCCGCGCGAGCCAGCGCAGCGGGTGCCAACGTGCCTTGGGCACTCCCAGCCGCCTCCAACCGAGCAAGTTCAGCAACAGCTCGGTGGGATGCCCCTCAGTCCCACTCACCGCCTCAGCTGCACCGCAACGCAAGGCAAGGCTGCGCAATCCTTCGGCCGTGAAGCGCCAATAGTCCCCCGGTCCATGATAGGCCGTGCAAAAACAGGTCGTGTGCAACACCCAGCCGCCTTTCCGCACCACGCGCAGGGACTCGCGCATGGCGTTGGAGGGCAGGTCGTCTATGTGTTCGAACACCTGATCACTGACCACCAACCCAAAGGACTCGGCCTCGTAGGGCAAGTGCGAGATACTGACGGCTGGATAATTTGCCTCCTTGAACGGCAAACTTCCCGCTTTGATCAGCGGCAGCAAGTGTGTTGAGTGGCTGATGGACAGAGCCGGCCCCTCAAAGCAATGGCCGACCGTAGCAGACCGGATCGCCTCATACATTTTGAACCGGGAAAAGGTGTGCTCGGTGGCGCAGCCCAGCACGAGAAATCGGTGGAGGCAATTCCCTGCGACCGCAATCAGTCTTCGCATCATGTTTTAAGCCGTTCGACCGTTGTTCCCGACTTCACCAAGGCAAAAAAAACGCTCCATCCAGTGGGCCGACCGCAGAAGCAGGTCGGATGCGAGGTGGTTCCAACCGGCAGCCCTCCCGGCACGTTTCAGCCACGACGCCATCTTACTGCCCCCTCCTCACTGCGACGACCTCCCCGTAGTTCTCGATCCGCTGCACGGGCGTGCCGTCGGGGTGCTCGACGGAGTAGCTGTGCCGGGCCAATCGCCCGAGCAGCGACTCGCTCGTCGTGCCGCAGAGGTGCCAGTTGTAGGGATGCACCTCCACGTAGATCAGGCGCGGTGCCCGGGTTGGGTCGCCGAGGAGTTGTTCCGCGCCCTTCAGGACCTCCTCCTCAAACCCCTCGACATCCACCTTCAACAGGTCCAGCCGCTGCCCTTTGAAATAGGCATCCAAGGTGACGGAAGGCACCGGCTTCGCGCCGGCGGCTCCGGGCTGGGCGATCTGGTTTTGAATGTTTTTGTCCGCCGTGAACCAAATCTCGCCGTCCACCGTTCCCACGGCAGAGCGCACGGCTTCCACCCGGTCCCGTAGGCCGTTGAGCTCAATATGCCGGCGCACGACCGCACAACTGTGTTCGTCCGGCTCAAAGGCGGTCACCCGGCCCGTCGCGCCGATGCGCTTCCCCAGCGCGAGAGCGTAGAGGCCTATGAACGCGCCCACATCAGCAATCCGGTCCCCGGCCCGCACGTTCGCCATCACATGCGCCCACACCTCAGGCTCGTAGCTCTCCGCCACGCCCCGCCACTCGGAGCTGACGATCACCCGGTCGGTCCCGTTGATAACCCGCTCCAACCCGCGCGAGGCAAGCCGGTTCACCAAGCCGTTGTAAGTCGGGCGCAAGCCATTCCACAGCCAGTCCGCCTTCCGGAAGAGCGCGCTATGCCGCAGAGCCACACAGGTTTTTTCAATCGCGTTCATGTTTGAGCATTTGCCAGCAACCGATGGTAGAGCGCGGCCATCTCCGCCGCGGCGGTGTGCATGGTGCGGGGCGGCTGGATTCCGCGTCGCAAGCGGCTCACCAGCCCCGGCTCCGTGCTGAACCGCCGTAAGGCCACCCGCCAGGCCCCAACATCCGCCGCCGCCACCAGCAGACCGTCCACATCGTCCCGCACCAGTTCCGCGAGGCCGCCCAGCCGCGACCCCAGCACCGGCACGCCCGCCGCAAACGCCTCCAGCACCACCATCGGCCCGGTCTCCAACCACTGCGAAGGCACGGCGAGCACATCGTAAGCCCGCAGCGTCTCCACCACGCCCTGGGCGGGCACCGGGGCGTGAAAGGTGATGCGGTCGTCGCCCGCCGCCAGATCTCGCAGCTGCGCTTCGTAGCGCCGCCCGCCTTCTCCCTGCGCGATGCCGTAAACGTCCACCGACAGCCTCAACTCCGGCGCAGACCGCACGGCCCGCACGAGAATGTCCACCCCTTTGGTCGGATCCAGCCGGCCCAGAAAGGCCACGCGCAGAACGCGCGACTTAGCCGGTGCGCTAACCGTTGCCTCAAGCTGCGGCTCCTGACAAAGACCCTGCCGCGACAGGGTGATCTTCTCCGCCGGCACGCCATTGCGCAGCAACACCTCACGCACCCACTCACACACGGCCACCACATGGTCTGCCTCCGTCAAAAACTCCCGGGTGCATCTCTGCCAAAGTGCTGTCAGTTCCCGCGCCCGCAGCGCCGTCCAAACTCCGCCCCGCAGCCCGGCCCGACCGCACAGACCGCCCACCGCCACCGGCAGCGCCGCCAACGCGTAGGCGGCCAGACGGGGCACGCCGCGTCCTTGAAGCGCGCACGCGGTGCAGAGACTTTCCTTCATGGTCCCCTCACACACCGTGTTGCCCCAGCGCAGCAGAGTGCCGCGCTGACACGTGGCCGTGGGCGTGTGGTAGGTGTAAACCACTGGGATGCGCCGCCGCCGTGCTACGCGAATCATGCGCAGCGACACGCCGCGCGTCTGCGCGTGCAGGTGAATCACCGCGGGACGCTCCTCCTCCAAGACTCGCTCGAAATTGACCGCCGCCGTCGCATCGCCCTCACCGTAGATCTCGCGCAAATCGCAGACCCCCTCGCTAAGTGCGTAGCGGCGCACCCGCAAGCCCTCGCGCTCCATTGTTCCCTCCTGCGGTGCAGGTGCGGCAATCACCGACTCGACCCCGTGCGCTCGCAGCCGCTGGGCCAGCGCCTCCACGTAAATCTCCGTCCCGCCGACCGCCTCGGGATAGTAGGTGAACGGCACTTGAAGGACTTTGACTTGCAACAACGTGGTCTTTGGATTTGCTTCGACGAGCCCGTCACGTCTTTTACCGCACCAGCTCCGAGTTGGCTCCGTCATTGGCAATCCAGACGGTGTTTCCGAACGTCTCCGTGAGCCGGTAGCCAGCTTGTTCAAGCATGCGTTCAATGTCTCCAGCGCTCTTGCCACGCTCAGCGAGGATGGTTGGATGCAGTTCCAGCGCCAAAGCCTTCACCCGCTGCTGTTGGAACACGCGTGGCGACCCCAAGACCGCCTCGTATTCGAAGCCCTCGATGTCCACCTTCAGCAGGTCCACATGATTTAGCCCCTGAGCGATCAACACTTGCTCCAGAGTCTGGGTGGCAATCTCTTGCGTCGGGAGCTTGTATTTGGTGTGCCGATAGAGGCCACTGCCTCCCGAGTTCGTATCAGAGGTCAAGTTCAAGGTGGCGGTGCCAGACTGGTCGCTGATCGCAACATTCAACACCTTCGTGTTCCCAACACCGTTAAGACGAATGTTTTCCTCAATCACCGGCAGCAACCGTTGTTGCGGCTCTATTGCCAGCACCCGGCCCGATGGCCCGCAGAGTTTCGCGCCAATCACCGTGAAGTAACCTTCGTTCGCCCCCAAATCCACAAATGTATGTCCCGGCTTCAGGAATGTTTTCAAGGTGGCTGTCATGCCCTCCTCGTAGTCTCCCGAGCGCGTAAGTGCTATGCCCATCAATGAGACCGGGTCTACTTTGAACCACCCTTGGGCTGTCTCCACCGTCACACGGCGCACCCTAAGTAGTCGCTTAAGCAGCGAAGCAACCGGAGCCGGCCGAACACGCATGAGCAGCGTCTGCAAGACTCTGTGGTGGAGATTGAGGGTGGGGCGGCCGCGAAGGCTGGAGGCAGAGGGCATACGATTTGGCAGCAGAAAATTTATTCGGTGGCAGCTAGCCTTCTGAAGCAACGCTTGCGCCCTCGTAGAGCGTTCGTCCGACTAGGGTCGCCAAGAAACGCCGCGCCGCGCCACGACGGAACTGCCACTGCGGTCTGCCGGCGCAAGGCCTCCCAATAAAAGCGCAAGCGCAACCCCTCGCGCTCCATCATTCCATCCTGCGGTGCTGGCGAAGCAATTACTGACTCGACCCCGTGCGCCCGCAACCGCTGGGCCAGCGCCTCCACGTAAATCTCCGTCCCACCGACCGCATCGGGGTAGTAGGTGAACGGCAATTGGAGAACTTTCATGTGCGGCGTTTTGCTCCCCCAGGTGTCAGGAAGCAATCCCGCCCGGCTACGGCCCTAATCCGGTCCTGTAGTTGCAGTCCTTTACTAACGATGGCGAAATACTCGTAACCCGGAGCCGCCAATGCTGCTGAGTCGTTGATGACAGCTTCAAATTCAGGGAGCACTTCCAGAAGAATATCAGGCCGCTTGGCTTCGATGACCGGGGCCAACGCCCTGAGCAATGGAGCTTCAAATCCTTCCACGTCAATTTTCAGCAAGACCCGTTGGTGTGCTCCGAGCACCTCGCCAAGTTGCGCAGCATCCACCATCAGACACGGTGCCTTCCGGACCTCCGCGCTGAACTTGGTCGCAAAGTCGCGCAAGAGTGAACCATTGGTGAGATGCCCTTCCGGCTCAAAAAACCACTCGAACCGGGTGCGGTCACCCACCGCACAATTGAAGCAAGACACGTTGGTCGCTTGATTCAGGTCGAGATTCTTCAGCAAGCGCAAGCCAGCCCGCCGGGACGGCTCGAAGGCATATACCCGCCGGTCAGAGCCTGACTTCGCTAACTGGGCTGCAAAATAGAGCGTGAACACGCCCACGTTCGCCCCAATCTCGACCACGGCATCATAATCCATCATGCGGCTATCGAGAAACGAGAAAACTTCCGGTTCATAATTGAAAGCACCCCCGAGCACGGCTGCGAAGTCGAACTCGCCATTATGCGGCTGCAACCAGACGTGCGTGTCAGCCCCGAGCCGCACTCGCTGGGGAACCAAGGCACGATCAGGCCAAGTCACGGTGGTCAGTGAGTTGAGCACTTGCTGTCGCCTGAAAGGAGTCGCGCCGGACGCCAGCCAGCGACTCATCGCGAGGTGTGCTCGCGCACTCCACGAGGATGCTGAGGCCACCCGGTTCACGCTCTGGGCGATACTCTTTAACCAACTTGGAGCCGGCGTAGGGGATGGATTCACAGGACTAAACCGCCGTGCGTTTGAGCAACTGTGGCGGCATCCCGATCACGTCTCGGAGCCGTCGGCGGGGGCCGAAGCGGTCCGCCAATCCCCTGAAGAGTCGTCCCGTTGCCGCAGCCACTGCGTGGAGATCCGCCCACAAGCCCGGCCCGAAGATTCGTTTGAGCGATGCTTTCATCCGATTCGACCGGCGCACGCGGTTGCCGGGGCCACAGACCTGCCGCGCCTGAGCATGCGTTTGATCTGCTCGTAACAGCCCCGCCCCATCAGCGTGCCCGCGAAGTGCCGCGCCACGCCGGGGCGAAACAGCCACTGCGGCTGACGGCGCAGTGCTTCCCAGTAGCAGCGCCGGGCATCCGTGTTGTAGTTCACTCCAAAATATTTCTCGGCGTAGTCCAGCGCGTTCCTAGCGTAAATCGCCTTGCGACAAGCAGCCTTTTCGACTGCCCGCTCAGGCCGGGCGAATGCCCGATCTAGGATTTCGATGGTGCTTCGTTCACCCGTGCCATCCAGCACCATGCGGCTGTGCTGGTTGCCAGGATGGATGCGATAGTCCGCCAGCACCAGATCAACACAGGCGAAGTCCCATCGGTGCGCCGCCTGCGTGGTCATGTAGTAGTCCCCGTAGTGAAGCTGCGTCGGAATGGGCAGAATTTCCTGCCACACTTCGCGGCGACCGATGGTGCCGGGGGCCGGCAGGAAATTGCCGTGCAGCAAGGGGATCAGCTCATTGCCGATGGCCGGCCGGCCTTGGCGCTGCCCCCGCACACAGCCGTCCGCGGCGGAGAGTCGCCCTTGCGGATCCACCAGCGCGATATCCCCATATACGACGCCCACAGCCGGATGCGCCTCGAAGACCGGAATGACTCGCGCAAGGAAATCCGCACGATAGCGGTCGTCCCCATCAATGCGAGCCACGTATTTGCCACGGGCAGCCGCGTAACCCTCGTTCGCCGTTGCGATGCCCCCTTGGTTGCGCTCGTGTGCGACCAGCCTCACCCGTGGGTCACGGCAGGCGCGCACGATTTCCACGGTCTGATCCTTCGATGCATCATCCACCACGATGACTTCCAAATCGTAGCCGCCCCGTTGCGCGAGGATGGAAGCCAGACACTCTCCAATGAACGCCTCGTGCTGATACGTTTGGACAAAGATGCTGACCAAGGGAGCGCTCATCTTACGCCAGCACACGGTGCAACTGCAGACTGGACCCGACGAGCCGCTGCCGCACTTCAGGGGCCTGATCCAGCGCCGCGCGGATGATGCCGCACAACTTCCGCACCATGGCCGGGTCCACGCACTGCCCGGTCGGCAGGATCAACACCCGCCGCGCGATCCGTTCCGTCTCCGGCACCAACTCCCGCGTGTTAGGAAACAGCGTGCGATACGGCTCCATGCGATGCACACCTGGGTAGAAGTAGCGCCGCGCGATTACGTTCTCGGCCCACAGCACATCAAGCAGCAAATCGCGCGACAGCGGACACGCCGCTTCGTCCACCTCCGCCACGACATACTGGCAGTTGTATTCCGTGTCCGGCGCATCGTAGCGCAGCAGCGAGATGCCGGGCACGCCCGCCAGACCTTCCTGATAGGCCGCGTGGTTGGCGCGGTTGATCGTCACGAACTCTCCCATGCTCTCCAGTGAGGTCAGGCCCATGGCGGCGGAAAATTCGTCCATCTTCCCGTTCGTGCCGACATAGCCCACCTCATCGAAACTGAGAAAGCCGAAGTTCGTCATCAGCCGGCAACGCCGCGCCAGCTCACCGTCGTTGGTGACAATCGCGCCGCCTTCCAGCGAGTTGACGAACTTGGTCGCATGAAAGCTGAACACCTCCGCCGCGCCAAAGGAGCCGACTTTGCGCCCCCCGGCCCCACAGCCGAAAGCGTGCGCCGCATCGTAAATCAACTTCAGCCGGTGCTGGTCCGCAACGCGTTGGAGTTCCTCGACCTCACACGGCTGCCCCCACAGATGCACCCCGATGATGCCCGTCGTGCGCGGCGTGATCATCCGCTCCACCGAGCGAGGATCCAGATTGTGGGTGCGCGGACTCACATCGGCAAAGACGGGGGTGATCTTCTGCCACTGAAGCGCATGGGCCGTCGCGACGAAGGTGAAGGCCGGGACGATCACCTCCCCCTCCAGGTCGAGCGCGCGGATGACGACCTCCAGTCCGACCATCCCGTTGCAGACTGCAATGCAGTGACCAACACCACAGAGTTCCGCTATGCGCCGCTCGAACTCCTGCACACACGCGCCGTTGTTCGACAGCCAACGTCGATCCAGCACGCCGTTGATTCGCTCCATCAGGCGTGCCCGGTCGCCCAAGTTTGGTCGACCCACGTGGAGCTTCTCCGCGAATGCCGCGATTCCGCCCAACACTGCCAATGAGTTAGTGGCCATCTTAAACCGAGCTACACCGCTTGCAAATGAGGACTGCCTAAGCGCCTTTTCGTCATGGCGGGGCCATAGTTCGGTTCGGTGCCAGAGAGCCGCAGAGTTGCAGTCGATGCTGAACCTCCAGCTCAAGCAGCTTGCGATCACGCGGGTGAATCAACCTGGCCGGGACGCCGCTGTAGATCCCGAATGGCTCACAATTCTTGATTACCAGTGCCAAGGCCCCCACAGCAGCGCCTTCACCAAGAGTCACTCCAGGTAGGATCACTGCGCCAGCACCGACAATGCAGTGCCGACCAAGATGCACAGGGCGACTGTCTACGCGGGTGAATTCGTTAGGAACCATAGGGTTTGTCATCGCGCGGCCTGTGTAATCATCACTGCTGGAATAAACTGCAACACGGGCGGATAACCCAGAGTAATCATCCATCACAATCTGCTCCTGCCCAATTAGGGAGCTGTAACAGGCGATGTGGACAAAGCTGCCGAGACGAATCCCACCTTTGCCGGCGGAAAGGATAGAGAAATCATCGATTCGCACATGGTCCCCGATGCTGATTCGCTCCGCCCCATAAATTGAAGCTTTCTCCGAGATTTGAACGTTCTGCCCCAACGAGGAAAACCCCAGGCTGTGAAGCTGTAGTTGAGTCAGAAACGCCATATTCGTTTATAATTTGAAATCCTCCGGCTGGTCAACACATACAAATTGAAAAAAGTTGCAATGAACTCAGGGCAAAAACCTAAGCAGCAATCCCAGACAGCAAGAAAGGGAGACGCGTTGCTCTTGGCCTGTGCGTTTCTAGGTAACCGCATCCACCCAACTCACCAGATTAACCTTGGTTCTGCACGCTACCAACCGGCTGTGCCCGCCCGCTCCCCAGATCGCCAATTTGGACCTCAGTTGCACAAAACAGTTTTTGCCTCACAGGCTCCAACAGCGCCAACGGTCAACGGAGCGGCAGGGCGCTATCCTTGGAAATGAACAGGAAGTTGATGTCGCAAAAGGCGACGGCCTCTTCCTGCGCACTGAGGAAAGGCAGTTCCGCATCTAGCCCCGGGAACAACACGCGGACGCCCGCGGCCTGGCAAATCTCCAGCAAACGCGGCACAAACATTGGCGAGTTCGCATACGGAATCACATAGCCCTTGCCGGTGGTGTAAAGGCCAGCTCCCAGCACCTCGCCATCCGCCGCGATCACACGGTAATCGGTGTGCTGCAAGCTCTTCAAGACGCTCTGGCCCGCGCCTCCGCCGGTGCCTGTGACGAGGATGCTCATGTGCTAGTGATGCTGGGATTGAATCGTGTGCTGCTCCAGTTCGCCGCGCAACCGATGCTCGGCGGGCACAAACACAAAGTTGATGTCGCCAAACGCGATGAGATCATCGGCCGACATGGTTGGCAACACACGTAGCACCGGCTCGTCGAAGATGCCGTAGCCCGCATAGTTCATCGCGTGGAACCAGTTCCACGCCTCGCGCCGTTCAAGACCGGCATCTCGTGGCCTTCGACATCGATCTTCACCAGCACCTCGTCGGGTGCCGCTTGCAGCTCGGGCAGGTAGCTGTCCAGCGTCCGCATTGGCACCACGATCTCCATTGCGGCCCCTTCACGCTCGGCATGGTCACGATCAAAGCTGCTCAGGAACGACGAGCGCGACACGAAGAAGCGTGCCTCGCCCGCGTGATCGGAAAGCGCAACGGCTTCCCAGCGGGCTTTGGTGAAGGCATTCTGCGCGAACAAGCTTTGGCCGAAGGTGTGCAGTGCCGTGTTCGGCTCGAACAGCCAGCACGTCTTGCCGGCGGACAAGGCATAGATCGAACTGACCCCCACGTTGGCACCGATGTCGAGATACACGGCCCGCTCGCCGCAGCGATCCAGGAAGAACTCCTGCGTGCGCTTCAAACCCGCATCGTGCGCCTTGTATTCGAAAGCACAGCCGACCGAGAACCGGTCGTCCGGGTTCACCGCGATCTGCAGGGGCTTGCCGTTCGCGAGGGTGATTGACCAATCGAAGGTCGCATGGACTTTGCCAATGACGCCGTGCCCAAGCAGGTAGCGCAGCCACTTGTGCGGCAAGCGCTCATAGATCGCATTGGCCAGCGGCGGGCAGCATCGCAGCACGACACCGTTGTATAGGAACCGGGCGAGATCGCCTCCGCGCGTCAGCAGGCAAAGGCGGGCGGAATAAACAAAGGACATGATAAAGGGGCGGGGCTGCAAAACCGATGCAAGCGTGCAAGCTCAGGCGCGAGCCTTCGACAGCACATGCTTGCCGAGGCTGATGCCCGGCTTTTCGATCAGCACATGCAGCAGCCAGGCGAGGGGCAGTGTGATGACCACCACCACCAGCGTCATCAGACCCACCTGCTCCGGTTTGGACCACGCGGACAATGCAGACCACTGCAACAGTCGGCTGCCAGCCACCGCAATGACCGCGCCATGGAAGAGATAGATCGCATAGGATACATCGCCAACGAAGCGCGCAGGGCGGCAGGAGAACAGCGCTCGCACAGCCTTGATGCCACCGCCCCCCCACTGCCCATCACCCATGACGCAGAGCAACAGCAGCGCGATCAGCGGCAGCATCAGTCTGCTGTTCCAGCCTGCCAGCAACATCACCAATGCCGCCGCCGCCACCTTGTCTTCGGTGCGGCCTCCTGCCCGTGAGGCAACGGATAACAACATGCCGGCGATGAACGTGTGCAGGCTGAAGGCGAGCAGCGATGGCTCGTAGAATTTCCCGAGGAGCCGTGTGCTCAGGATCGCCACCACCAGCGCCCCTCCGGCAACACCCACCAGCGTGAAGCGGCGCGCCAGCACGAGCAGCAGCGGAAAGAATGCGTAAAACTGCATCTCCAGGCTCAAGCTCCAATCGGGCAGCATGGTGGAAAAACTTCGCGTTGGCGACAACCCAAACAAGAAGCTCACGTGCCAGAGGAAGTTCGGCGCATCCAACGTCAATCTGGCCGGATCATAAACCACGTTGCCGCTCCAGACCTCCGGGTTCAGCGCACGCAGGGTGGAGTAGCCATCCAGCATCGGCTGCCCCCAGAGGAACAGCGCCGCCAGCACGACGTAGTAAAGCGGTGCCAGCCGAAAAAAACGCCGCCCATAGAACTGCAGCACAGCTTTGCGCCAGTTCCCATCGCCGCGCTCCAGCAAGGTGCCGTAGTTGTGCATCATCAGGAAACCGGAGAGCACCATGAACAAGTCCACGGCGAGCTTGGGCGATGGCAGGTGAAGCACATTGGCACCGCCCCAGATGCCGCAGTGCGACAGCATCACCCACACGGCAGCAAGCCCACGGAAGCCATCCAGGCATTCGAGACGGCTGCGATTGATGTCCCTGGCGTCGCTCATGCCTGCACGTTCCACTTGAGCTGCAACTGCACCGCGCTAGGGCGGGTCGGATCGTTGGCGTAGACGCCTTCATGGGCCGGTTCCAGATGCAAGGCCATCGCGGACCGCACATCCTCATAAATGGTGCCATCGATCCGGTTCCACAGCGAAAAATCGAAGAAACAGTTCCTGCGCATTGATTATCAATGTGGCGGCGAAAGCCTTCCACTAAAGTTCAGGCGGATATGGTATCGCGCTTGTTCGCTCTCATGTCGCAGCTCACATTAGGAGGAGTATTTGCTTCGCTGATTTTTGCTGCCTTCTCTACACGAAATGGGCAGGCCAAGGGTTGCTCGCGAGAGCTTACTTTCGCCCAATATAGAGAACAGAGTGCGGCGAGATGCCGCAAAGCTTGAATTGATCTAATCCAAAAAAATTGCTGCCCAACGTTTCAAGGTGAAATCCAGCATCCTTGATTCTGTTCTCAAAATCGCTTTTGGAATGCAGGCGCACATGATCGTCCTGGCCAAACCAGTGCCATCGTTCTGCTTCAGTCATATTTTGTCCCCCTTCACGACTGGAAACGAGATCGTGATGAATGGGTGCCAATAGAACCGCCCAGCCTCCTGGACGCAATATCCTATATAGTTCCCTGAGCGCTTTGAGGTCATCAGATACGTGCTCCAGAATATGGGAACAAAGCAATGCATCCACCGACTCGTTCTCGTAGCAGGCTCGCATGTCGCAAATATCCACCCTATCATCGGCGTTCGGCACCAGTAAGTCCGCAGTGCGATACTCAACGACCGGCCCGAACAATTGCCGAAGACGTAAGGTTAAGGACCCAATTGGTGCAAACTCAATAAAGCGCGGAGCTTTCCTTCTCAATAGATCAGAGGCAATCGTTGAAAAATATAGAGCGAACAAGCGATCCCTGTCGGAGACATCGCACAAAGGGCAGGAATACTGCTCCAAGTTGATGGTCTCCATCCTGCTGAGCGGCAGATCAAAACCATACTTCGTCCAGTTGCTCTGAAATGACGGTGCGAGGGGCCGGAAGCGACGAACTGCCCTTTGACATACGGGGCAGAAAAATGAACCACCAACTTGAATGCAGGCATTCAAGATCGGCTTTATCCGATTGGCAATTCGAGACAGTAAGCGTATTTTCATGGGGCTGATGATTCAATCGAGAAGGGCATTTGGGGGCGCACGGCTCCGATCCACTTCCCATACCATTGCACATTGCGGACACCTTCATGGGCTTCAAACGCTAGGAAATCCTTCTCAATGTGAAGAACGTTGGACGTATCCTGCACGAGATACAGATCGATACTGTAAGTGTCAGCATTGAGGAGGTTCGGTGGAATTCGGCATATGGATCGGATAGTGCCAGGACCCACCTGCCGAGCTTCCGATGCGACATTGAAAGCGCACTCCCGCGACGATGTCCAGAAAACCAAGCTGAGGTTGAGAGTGAAGGGCATTTGGCTGCACCACAATTCGAACTCTATGGCAATTTCATCACTGATAGTCGCATGGTCGTTCCCCGAAATTCCCGCCAGAATCCGGGCCGATTTGATTCTTAGCCCTTCCGTGCCTGGGGCGGAATTGAAGTCGCTAAACTCACGAACAGCCGTCTGATGCCCGCCAGAACTAAGATAGGATTGAACTACAGGATGTGAAGGACCGTCTGCTATCAGCTTACCCGCCTGTAGCTGAATTGCACGCTGACAAAGACTTTGGACAGCTGCCATGTTGTGGCTCACGAACAGCACGGTGCGTCCGCCGCCCTTGGCGACGTCCTGCATCTTGCCCAGGCACTTCGCCTGGAACTGCGCATCGCCCACGGCCAGCACTTCATCCACGATCAAAATTTCTGGTTCCAGATGCGCGGCGACGGCGAAGGCAAGACGCACATACATGCCGGAGGAGTAGCGCTTCACGGGCGTGTCGAGGAACTTCTCGATCTCGGCGAAGGCGACGATCTCATCGAACTTGGCCTTGATCTCCTCGCGCCGCATCCCAAGGATCGCGCCGTTGAGGTAGATGTTCTCACGACCGGTGAGTTCAGGATGAAAGCCGGTGCCGACTTCCAACAGCGAGGCGATGCGGCCACGCAGGGTGATGCGTCCCTTCGTGGGTTCAGTGATGCGCGAGAGGATCTTGAGCAGCGTGCTCTTCCCCGCACCATTGCGACCGATGATGCCAACAACTTCGCCCTGTTTGATCTCGAAAGAGACATCCTTCAGCGCCCAAAAATCCTCTTCTGAGGTCTGAGGTCTGAGATCTGAGGTCTGAGGTCTGAAAAGTCCCTTAACCTTGTTCGTGAGAACGTCGCGCAGCGCGGTGTAACGCTCACGCGGCTGGTGCTGGATCCGGTAGCACTTGCCGAGATTCTCAACGGTGATGATGGGGGAACTCAAAGATAATGCAGAAAGTTGAAAGGAGAAAGCAGAGGGAAGGGGCGGCGTCAGCGGGGGTTGCGCGTGCGGTTGATCATGGAGGTGATGATGGCAATCAGTTCGGAGGCTTCTGCTTCGATCGGTTGCGTTAGGACAGGCTCGATGCCGCAGTCCTCGCGCAGCAGTTCGAGCCAGAGGGCTGATTCGTCCGCCTCTTGCAGCGCCCCGCCGAGCTTGGACACGAATTCCTCCGCAGAGCGGGCGCGGGAAGCTTCGCGGACGTGCGCCGCCACCGAGGTGCCCGAGCGCAGCAACTGCTTGCCCAGCGTGCGAACTTCCTCGCGCGCCTTCGGCAGCCGGATGAACAAATGGATGACGCTGGAGGCGAATCGCTTGGTCCGCCCGCGAAACTCCTCGGTCAACCGACCACCCCGTGCTTCCGTTTTACTTTCCACTTTCTGCTTTCTGCTTTGGCTTCAGATCACATCAGCGAAGGTTTTTTCCGTCTTCCGAAAATACCAGATGCCAAAGGCGCATAGTGCGATGGTGACGGTCAGTGAGGAAACCAGCGTCGGGGCTTCCAGCGGGCTGGCTCCCTTCAGGCACGCCCAGCGGAAGCCCTCAATCACGCCCACCATGGGATTCAAATCGTAGAGCCAGCGGAGATATTGCGGCACCCGCTCGCTGCCGAAACCCACGGGGGACACGTAAAGCCCAAACTGGACGATGAAGGGAACCACGTAGCGGAAATCGCGGTATTTGACGTTTAGCGCACACAGGAACAGCCCAGTGCCCAAGGCCGCAGCAAAGGCCTGTAGGATGAACAGCGGCAGCAGCAGGATGCGCCAGTCGGGCGCAAACCCATACCAGAGCATCAGCACGGCCAGCATGGCCAGCGTGAGGGCAAAGTCCACGAGACTGGTGATGACCGAGCCGGCGGGGATGATCAGACGGGGAAAATACACTTTTGAGATCAAGCTGGAGTTGGACAGCAGCGATCCACTGGCCTCTGAGAATGCCGAAGCAAAGAACTGCCAGGGGATTATCGCTGCGCTGACGAAGAGCGCATAAGGGATGTCTCCCGGTGCTTCCAGTTTGGCCACCCGGTTGAACACCAGCGTGAAGACGACAATGGTAAGAAAGGGGCGAATCACGGCCCAAGCGACGCCGATGACCGTCTGCTTGTAGCGCACGACAATGTCCCGCCAAGCGAGGATGTAGAACAGCTCGCGGAAGTGCCACAGGTCGTGCCAGTATTGCTGCTCGGCCCGGCCAGCTTCGATAATTAACTCCCTAGGTTTCTCGTGTGCCATGTCAGCAATGCTTCAGCCACCCAATGTTCTCAAAACCGGCACCAGTAGTAGGCCATCAGTGCCCATTCGTTCTCCATGGCCAGCAAGCCCTCTTTGCTGCGCCACCATTCGAGCGCGGAATAGTGCGCGGTGGCGACGGGGATCACCGTCAGTTCGATGCCCGCCGGGCGCAGGGTCCGGCGCGCAAGCCAGGCCATCCGGCGCACGGCGAAGGGTTCGGCAGGCATAAGAATGCGCTTCACTCCGTTCGTGCCGGCCCAGGCGCGGACCACGGGCAACTCCTGCGAGAGCAGGCGCAATTCCTCGCCGATGAACTCGCGCGCAGAGTCGGGCACACCCGCCGCAGCGAGTTGCTGGCGGCAGAGTTCCACTCTCGAAATCGTGATCCCCGCGCGGTCGGTGGGCTGGGTCTTGCTGCGCGTCAGCACGAGGCGCGGCGCTTTTCCCTCCCGCCACCAAGTCACGGCCTGCGCAAAGATCTCCCTCGGGGCACCGGTCGAAACTACAATGGCATCGGCGGGACCAGCCGGCTGCTCCACGATCCACGCCTGAGCCACGCCACGCAGCAGCGGCTGGTGAAAAAACGCGGCCAATCCCAGTGCCGTGAGGCTGATCGTTAGGAACCATTGAATCCATCGGCGCGAAGCTGGGCGGGTTTGCGCCACTGAAGCAGGCGTCTCCGCTGCGTCACTTGAAGGCATTTTGAACGCTCTTCAGCAGCTCGTTTTGGAAGGCGAGGAAGCCGTGTTCGTCCCGCCACCATTCCTGCCAACGGTAGCCCGGCGGGTCCACCACGGTGACTAGCACGCGCGTCGGCGAGCCGGCGAAGAGCGAACGCGTGAGCGACTTCAGCCGCCGCGTGTGGAACGGGTCCGTGGGCACGATGATCACGCGGGCGTGGTTGCGGTCCGCCCACGCGCGCAGGGCCGTCACTTCGTCCCGCGTGCTGGTGATGTTTTCGCCGATCTGCTCACGGGCGGCGGACGGGATGCGCTCGTGCTCCAGCACGAGTCCAATCAATTCCGTTTCGCTGCTGATCACGGCGTTCGTCTCCGCCGGGTCGGGTTTGATGTGCGGAAAAAGGACTTTTGCCGCCAGTCCTTCGTGGTGCATCCGGGCGGCTTCGAAAGATCGGAACTGTGCGCCGCCACCGAGAACCATTACAGCGTCTGCACGTTCGACCGGATCGGTGACCACCCAGGCCCGGGCAATGCCAGCAAGCCAACGCTCGCGGGTTTGCCAGACGACTGTGGTTAGCGCGATGGCCACGATGGCGATGGCACCGAGCCACTTTGCAAGTCGCTGGCGGCACGGCGCGCTGGCGATGGGGCTTGGGCTTGGGGGCGAGGGGGCCATTACGCGCGTGCTTGATTTAGATACCACCGGACCGTTTCGCGGATGCCCGTCTCGAAGGTGTGCGCGGGTCGCCAGCCCAGCTCGTGCTCGATCTTCGCCGCGTCGATGGCGTAGCGGCGGTCGTGGCCGGGGCGGTCTTTGACGAAGGTAATGAGCTGCCGGGAGTTGCCGCCGAGCTGCGGGGCCAGTTCGTCCACCAGATCGCAGATGAGTTCCACGATGCGGAGGTTCGGCCACTCGTTGCCGCCGCCGATGCAGTAGGTCTCGCCCTTGCGTCCGCGTAGGAGGGACTGCCAGAGGGCTTCCGCGTGGTCGGTCACGTAAAGCCAGTCGCGGACGTTCAGGCCGTCGCCATAGACCGGGATGGGTTGGCGGTTCGCCGCCTTGCCAATCACCACCGGGATGAGCTTCTCCGGAAACTGGCGCGGGCCGTAGTTGTTCGAGCAGTTCGTGATGACCGTGTCCAAGCCGTAGGTGTGGTGATACGCGCGGACCAGCAGGTCGCTGGCGGCTTTGCTGGCCGAGTAAGGCGAGTTCGGCGCGTAAGGCGTGGTCTCGGTGAAGTGACCGGTGTCTCCCAAGCTGCCGAAAACCTCGTCTGTGCTGACGTGGAGAAATCGCGTCTGGGGTCTGGGGTCTGGGGTCTGGGTCCAGAGCGCGCGGCAGGCTTCGAGCAGGTTGAAAGTGCCGACGATGTTGGAGTGGATGAAGTCGCCCGGCCCTTCGATGGAACGGTCCACATGCGACTCGGCGGCGAGGTGCAGCACATGCGTGATGGCGTGCTCGCGGACGACACGGACCACGGCCGGCTTGTCGCGCAGGTCCACCTGCTCGAAGCAATACTTCGGGCTGGCGGCGGCAGCGGTCACGTTCTCCAGCCGGCCTGCGTAAGTGAGGCAGTCGAGGTTGACGACGCGCGTGACTTCGGGTTGCGCCAGCACATGTTCGAGCACGTGGGAGCCGATGAAGCCACACCCGCCGGTGACGAGGAGGTTCATGGAGTCTCGAGCGGCCGCGCCGTCCGGCGGAATTCCACGGCGACGCTCTGGAGGTAATCGCGGTATTCGCAGTTGGGCAGTTGGGCCAGCAACGCTTCGAAGCGCTCCAGGCTCAGGAAATTCCGGTGCAACGCCGCCTCCTCGGGGCAGCCGATCTTGATGCCCTGCCGCTTCTCGATGGTCTGCACGTAGGCCGAGGCTTCGTGCAGGCTCGTGCTCGTGCCTGCGTCCAGCCACGCGAAGCCGCGGCTGAGGCGATGCACGCAGAGCTGGCCGCGCCGGAGGTATTCCTTGTTCAGATCGGTGATCTCGAGTTCGCCGCGCGGGGAAGGCTGCTGGGCTTTGGTGAAAGACACGACGTTCTCATCGTAGAGGTAAACGCCCGGCACGGCGTAGTTGCTCTTAGGCTGCTTGGGCTTCTCTTCCAGCGAAATCGCCCGGCCTGCCGCATCAAACTCCACCACCCCGTAACGTTGCGGGTCGTGGACGTGGTAGGCGAAGACCGCCGCTCCGCCTCGAAACGCCGCCACCGCGCGAGGAAAGGCATCGCCGCCGAAGAAGATGTTGTCACCCAGGATCAGCGCGACCGGCTGCCCGGCGATGAAGCTCTCCGCGATGAGGAAGGCCTGCGCGATGCCCTCCGGCTTCGCCTGCTCGCGATACTCGATCGCGATGCCCCACGCGCTGCCATCGCCCAGCAGTTGCCGGAAACGCGGCAAGTCGTGCGGCGTCGAGATGAGGCAAATCTCCCGGATGCCGGCGGCGATGAGCACCGTCAGCGGGTAGTAAACCATCGGCTTGTCATACACTGGTTGGAGCTGCTTGCTCGCCACCAAGGTCAACGGGTAGAGCCGTGAGCCGGCACCGCCTGCGAGGATGATGCCTTTCATGAACGGGAATGCTGCCTGGCCAACGATTGCTCGAAGCTGATGAGCCGCCTCAGCAGGGCGTTGTAACGCGAATAGGCGTCACCGCCCTCGCGCCGGAGCAGCTCATAAAGCTGGAGCTCGGGTTCCGGAAAACGCTCGGACGTGCGCGCGGGCAGGGGCAGGCCGTTTCGTTGGAGGCGGCCCCAAGCCACGGCCAGCAGACAGGACTCCGGCGTAACCTGGCCCGCTGCGTAGTCGGCCAGCCCGCGTTCGACGAGTTCCGCGCCGGGAAAGTCCGTGAAGCCGGTCATGTGGCGTGCGAGTGACAAAACTTTTCCACTACAACGCGGAACTCGGCCGGATCAATCCCGGGGAAACGAACCAACGCCGGCTCTATGGCGGCGAAGCGTTCCTGCAGCTTCATCGGTTCCACCAAGCCCCGTGCCACCATCGCCTGGGCATCGGCGAAGTCGCGCTCGTGGCCGCGCTGTAACTTGGCCAGCGCCTGGCTGTAGAGGTCGTAGTGAAAGAACTCGACCGACCCATGTGTCGCGATGAACGAACTCCGCTCGCGCCAGCCCGGCAACGCGGGGATAAATTGATCCGGCGCGGCCAGCTCGACGTTCACATCCAGCGCGTCTTTGAGATGGGCGATGGCCTCGAACATGCCCTGTGGCTCCGGATCCGCTTTCAAATCCACATCCACGGTGCTGGCCCGCCAGCCGTGCAACAGCGCTGTCGCACCGCCGGTGAGATAGATCCGGCCCGGGCTCTTCGCAGCCGCGCCGAGCGCGGCCATGAAGGCGTGTATCTTCGCGATATCGGCGGCGGCACGCATCCTTCAGCGGGTGACCATCCAGTCGCCCAGCACCAGCACGTCCATCTTCGTGCGCAGGAAGCAGTCCAGGGCTTCCTCGGGCCGGCAGACGACGGGCTCGTTTTCGTTGAACGACGTGTTCAGCACCATCGGCACGCCGGTGAGTGCGCGGTAGCTTTCGATGAGCCGGTGGTAGCGCGGGTTGGTTTCCTTGTGGACGGTCTGCAAGCGACCCGAGCCGTCCACGTGCGTGGTGGCGGGGATTTGCGAGCGCTTCTCGGGCCGCACTTGGAAGACCTCCATCATGAACGGCACGTCGTCGTCCTGCTCGAACCAGTCCCGGACGTGCTCGCGCAAGACGCTCGGGGCGAACGGGCGGAAGCTCTCGCGGCGTTTGATCTTCAGGTTGAGAATGTTCTTCATGTCCGCGCGGCGCGGGTCGCCGAGGATGGAGCGGTTGCCCAACGCGCGCGGGCCCCACTCCATGCGGCCTTGAAACCAGCCGATGACCTGGCCTTCGGTGATGGCTTGCGCGGTGCGCTGGCACAGCGCGGCTTCGTCGCGAAAGTGTTCGACCGCGCAGCCAGCGGCTTGGATGGCGGCAGCTTGCTTGTCGAGCAACCCCTTGATCTCCGCGTCGCTGGCACTCGGGCCCCAGTAGCCGTGGTCCATGTGCGGACGCGACTTCACCTCGCCGAGCCGGTTCGCCACGACGAACGCGGAGCCAATGGCCCCGCCGGCATCGCCCGCAGCCGCCGGGAGATACATCCGCTTGAACGGGGAGTTCAGATACACCTTGCCGTTGGCGACGGAGTTCATCGCGCAGCCGCCTGACAAAGCCAGGCTCGGACACTGGTATTTCTTATGGAGCGCGACGAGCAGGGCGAAGAGTGCCTCCTCATACATGGCCTGCGCCGAGCGGGCCAAGTCCTTGTGCCGCTGCTCCAGCGGTTCGCCGGCCTTGCGCGCGGGACCGAGGAGTTCCTCCAGCTCGGGGCTGAAGACGGTGCCAATCTCCGGCGAACAATTGTCCCAAGTGTAATGGACGTTCTCGCGGTGGTGGCGGAAGAACTCCAAGCCCAGCCGGAACGTGCCGTCGCTCTGCACCCGGACAATCTGCCGCATCTGGTCCACGCAGGTCCGCTGACCGTAGGGCGCAAGGCCCATCACCTTGTATTCGTCCCCATAGTGCGGGAAGCCGATCAACTGCGTGATGGCCGTGTAGAACAGCCCGAGCGAGTGCGGAAAGAACACCCGCCCGTCAATCTGGATGTCTCCACCCCGGCCCATGCCCCACGCCGAGCTGGCGAAGTCCCCGAAGCCGTCCACCGAGAGACACACCGCCTCGTCGAAGTTCCCGACATGGAACGCCGACGCGAGGTGCGCCAGGTGATGCTCCACATGATGCACCTGCGCGCGAACCGTCTCGCCCGGCATCGCCGTGCGCAGCGAGTCCTCGAAGGACGCGACCCGCCGCTGGTTGCGAATGCGGTTGAGGATCAGCTTCGGGTTGGGCAGCCGGCGCAGCGCGTAGGCGATGCGGCGGAAGTTGTTCACCTTCGGATCGCGGTTGAGCGTGATGTGCTCCACATCCGCCAGCTTCAAGCCCGCCTCGCGCAGGCAGTAGCGGATGGCCTCCGACGGCATGCCCGACCAGTGTTTGATGCGGCGGAAACGCTCTTCCTCCGCGCACGCGACCAGCTTGCCGTCCCGCACGAGGCAGGCGGCGGAGTCGCCGTGAAACGCGTTTAGTCCAAGGATGACGGACATGGGAACTACCCGGCAAATCCTGGCAAGCTGCCGCCCTTGGTCGTGGGCCGGAAAACTCCGGCCAGACCACACTGGCGAACCGTCTTCAATTGTCTGTTTCGCGACATGGAGTCGGAAACCACTGCCTGCCCCGGCGAACCGGGCGAAAAGTCACTTGCCGAAGAAGCGCAGCAGTAAGGGCAACAGCCCCGCCGCCCGCCGGTGCCAGTTCTCCAACTGCTTCACGCGTTGCGCCACATGCGCCCGCTCCGCCGCCGGAGCGTTGTCCGCAAGGCGCTTGAGCCGCTCCAACCGGTGCTCCCCGTTTTCGAGATGCGGCTCGATCTGCTCCTTCAAGAACCCGGTGGCCAGCGCGCGTAGCCCCGTCTCGGCCTCGTAATGATCACGCCGCGAGTCATCCGCGTCGCACACCCGCACCGCCCCCGTGCTGCGGAGGAACTTCAAGCCCTGGCTCACCGACCCCTTGCTCATCTCCAGCCGCTCCGCGATGTCGTCCAAGCTCAACGGCACCGTGGTGATGTAAAGTAGCCCGTAAATCTGCCCGACCGACTTGGGCAACCCCACCACCTGCGCCAGGCCCACAAAGAGGTCCACCGCCTCGGCCTCCAACGAGGGACCGTCCGTCAGCGAGATAACGCTGGCTGGACGGCTGCTGGCAGTCTCGGTGGCGGTGATTTCCATTAACGACAGGCGCGGAGTGAAGCAGAGTTGCTGCAACTGTTCAATAATTTTTAAACTCCAGCACGCTAGGAACTCACCCCCGCTGACGGCGCACCCTTGCCTGCGCCCGGCGCATGTCGGCTTCAATCCTTGGCGTCCCGGACTGCTCCCGGCGTGCCCCGGACACTTCCCGGGGTGTCCTGGACCAAATCCGGCGCACGCCAAACTAAATCCGGCGCACATCTGGACGCATCCGGCGCACGCCGGAACCTTCCAGATGTGCGCCAGAACCCTCCCGGCGCGGCTCCCGGGCCCGCTTCCCCCTCCGTTCTCCGCGATGAACCACGCCCCAGTTTCAACTCAGGTGCGCCACCACCCAGCCCCACAGCTTGAGGCCACCGCAGCGCCACCTCAATTAGTTGGGGTTGGTGCCACCCTTAAACAGGAATCGATACAGCGCGCCCTTGAGCTTCCGCTGCTCTTCCTCCCGCGCCTTCTGTTCGGCGGCTTGCCGCGCCAGTTGCTGCTCCCGCCATGTCGTCCCGCCCTTGCCCAGGGGCTCGACTCCCAGCGGCCTGAACGTCTCGTTCGTCGCCGCCGGTCCGTTCGTGCCGGAACCAAACTGAAACCCGAGCGGCGGCGGCAGGCTCACCCCGTTCGTCCTCCCGCTCCCCCCCGTGGGCAACGTCAAGCCCGGCCCCTCGCTTGGCCGCGACCGCGAGTCCGTTCCGAGCAAACCCAAGATCGGCGCGCCCCCCGGCACCGGCTTGGCCATCGGCCCCGCCGGGGCGACAGAAGTCCTCAGCGGCTCTGTGGCTGGAGCTACAGCCGGCGGTGACTTGGCGGGAACGGCAATCCCAATCCCCCGTCCTGCCACCGGCTTCGCGGCACGGGTGCCGGCGGGTAACGCTGCGGCCGGAGGGACGACCACCGCCGGTTCCTTCACTGGCACGGACTGGGCCGTCGGAGCGGCAGCCGGGACTTTGGTGGGCGGCGGTTCCTTGGCCACACTCGGCGACCCGCTCCCCTGCCCCGCAGCGGCCGGGATGGGAACTGGCTTGGGTTGAACCGGGGCAACCTCCGTTGAAACTTTCACCGGCGCGCTCGGAGCGACGACCGGAGTCGGTTTGACCACCTCCGCCCCCTTCTCCTTCGGCACCCCGCTCACGGCGGCTGGCTTCGGCTCGGCCGCAGGCTTCACTGGCGGCGAAGTCGAGCCCGTCTCCGGCGGCCCCGATTTGGGCCGGACTGACTCCGGCTTCAACTTCACTTCCCCGCGCGATCCCATCGCTCCCCGCGTTGATGACTTCTCCCTGAGCTCGACCGCTGGCGACACGACCGGCAACTCCGCCGCCTGCTGCTTCGGCTTCGAGCGACACGCACTCAGCACGACCAATCCCGCGAGCAGGAAAAATGTCAGAGGCCGTTGCATGATGG
This sequence comes from Pedosphaera sp., assembly GCA_043731805.1. GTDB lineage: Bacteria > Verrucomicrobiota > Verrucomicrobiia > Limisphaerales > SXTU01 > SXTU01. The sequence goes on from JAYTIO010000489.1 coordinate 26,075, forward strand.
CTGCCTCACTGAAAGAGCGTCTGCATGGCTGCGAGCAACGGCGGCCCGGCCTGCTCGCCATAACGAGCGCTCAACACAAACCGCGCCTCCCGCTCCGAAGCAAACGTCTTCTCAATCAATACCTGCTGGGCGCTCGAACCGTTCGTCCCGCCCAACGCCGCGCGCAGTCGCTCGATGAGCGAATCGTAGTCGAACGTGTCCATGCACCGGTCCATCAGCCGCCCACCGATCCCCGCCGGCTCCGTCGCGCCCAGCTTCGAGAGCAACTGCAACGGCGTGGGCTGCTGCCGGTCCTTGAACCGCTCCGCCTCGTAAGCGTAATCCGCAATGAGATTAAGCTGCCCCGTCAAGGTCGGCCTGACCGACAGCAACAGATCGAAGCCCAGATGTTTCTCCAGCTGCTGGTAACGCGTCTGCGCCGCCGCGTTCTTGGGCAGGTGCTTACAAAACCGACCCGCATCGAACCACAGCGAAATCGCCCCGTCCCGACTGCGGGCTCGCGGCGGCAGTTGCTCGCGGGCGTCCGTCGCCGTGGTCGAGGCCGCGACGACCGGAGCCAGGCAACGGCGAATCTCATCCTCCACACACGGCGCTGCGGGATCGCCCTCGAACTCAATCAGCAAGATCACCGCCTGCCCCGTCAACCCGAACGTGAAGTAACCACCCTCCGGGTCCAGGTAACGCCCCGTCTCGTGCCGGATCATCGCCCGGCTCCGCGCCCGCGAAGGCGCGGCGTTGGACGACGCCCGCAGGCTGCTGCTGAGTTGATCGGCGATGCGCGAAAGCGCCGACTCCACCGCCACCGCATCGGTCACCCGCGCCACGAAGCCGCACAACATCACGGGTCGGTCGCTCTTCCCCGCCGCCTCCTGCGACGGGAACTTGGCGAACGCGTAGAGATCGGCCTTGGGATCGAAACCATTCGTCATCAACTCCGCCACCGTGTCGGAAACCGCTTTCCCGCCGGACGCTCCCAACCAGTCAGCGAAGGTCTGACCCTGCGCCGACTGGCTCAAGTCATCGGGGCGAAACGTAATCACCGCAAAGCTGCCGCCAGGAATCAGGCTGCCGTGCCCCGCTCGGGTCTTGTCGCGAAAGGCATTCGTGCCCCACAGGCCCACGAAGGCCACCGCCCCCACGGTGCCTGCCAGTAGGAGCAAGCCAAGACTTCGGGCCAGCCACTTCGAACGCGGCTCCTGAGCCGACGGAATCCCGTCGCCGTTCTCACCCGCCACAGCCACCGCAGTCGAACGCGCCCGTTGCCCCGGACGTTCCGCCAGCAAGCTCACATTGAACCCGACGACCAATGAAACCGCCAGCGGGTCAAAGACGAGCACCAGCGCGAGCATCAACCATTTCACCACGCCATCCGCCGTCGCATCGAACGCCCGCGCCACGAACCGATACGACCCGATGTCCACCGCCGCGATCTGCCCGCGCAGCCGGTGGATGTCCTCGTTGCGCGTGCGGATGCGCTGATACAGCGACTCCGACTGCGAGTCGCCCGACGACACCGTCGCCAATCCCTGTGACTGCATGGCCTTCAATTGCTTCTCCACTTCGCCGATCTCCGCCATGCCCGTCTTGCGACCCTCCTGTTCCTCCGTGTCGAGCCGGGCCGTCTCCAGCGTGAAGCGCTCGCGCACCGCGACGATCTCGCGATCCGCCGCGTCCACCTGCTTCGTGTAGCCAGCGCGCAACTGGTCAATGTTCGCCCGCCGCTCCACGAGTTCCGTCATGAGGGTTTCGCGCGCCTTCACCTGCGCCTTCGCGTTCTCCGTGCGCAACTCCTCGATGCGCGCCCGCACCGTGGCGAGCTCCGTTGCGATGTCCGCGCGGGCCTTGACCTGCTGCTTCGCGTGGTCCGCGCGCAACTGCTCGATGTGCGTGCGCTGGGCGGCGAGGTCCGCCGTGATGACTTCGCGCGCCTTGGCCTGCTGCTTGATATGTTCGAGCCGCAACTCCTCGATGCGTGCCCGCTGCACGGCGAGTTCCGCTGAGATGGCCTCCCGCGCCGGCCGTTGCTGCTCCTGAAGCACCTGCCCCTTCTTGATCTTGTCGAACGTGAACAACCCACCCGCCCCCAGCTTCGTGTAAGCATCCACCGCCCGGTCCAGCACCGCCACGCGTTCGTTGAGCGTGGCAATCGCAGACTCCTCGGCGACGAACTTCGGCCCCGCCGCCTTGTCCAGTGCCGCCAGCCGCTCATTGAGACTGGCCAGCGCGGCCTCCTCCACGGTGAACTTCGGGGCCGGGGCCCGGTCCAGCGCGGCCAGACGTTCATTGAGACTGGTGGTCGCCGCTTCCTCGACCGTGAACCTCGGGCTGCCCGCCTTGTCCAGCACCACCAGCCGTTCGTTGAGACTGGCAATCGCAGTTTCTTCAATGGCGATGGCCTTTTTCAACGCCTCACCCTGCTCCGTCGTTCGCTGGGCGGGCACCTGCAAATCCCGGTCGCGCCGGTCCTGCGCCGTCTTGCGCCGCTCCTGGATCCGGCCCAGGGCCTGGTTCAGCGACTCGTTCCCCGCCGTGATCCGCTGCTGGAGCTTGCCGATGTCCTCGCGGCTCGCCTCGCTGCTCTTCGCCAGCGACCCGCGCGCCCCGTCAATCTGCCGCTGCGTGTCCACGATCTCCTTCTCGATGCTGGCAATCTGGCTCTCGAACAAACCGATCTGCGTGTGCGTGCGCTCATACGCCCGCGCCAGATAGCCGTAGTTCCCCAGCGACGTGATCGCGATCAACGCCAGCACCGCCAGCACCAGATAAAACTTCAGCACCCCGTTCGTCACGTTCCAGTAGCGCGACAAGAACGAGGCCGCGACGAGCTTCCCCACTTCGAGGCTCGAAGCCATCACCATCACCGCCACCGCCGAGCCAGCGAACAAGAACCCCAACCCCTGCACCGAGAAGAACGCCGAGACCCCGGCGATGAACAGGGCCGAGGCCACGAGCAGATACTTGAAGGAAGTGGGCACGGCCCCGGCGTGCTCCCCGGGGCGTTCGTCCGCGTGAGGTTGCGTCATGACGGTTGAAGGATGGCGGGCCGGGGAT
>JAYTIO010000490.1:0-2146 GCA_043731805.1 Pedosphaera sp.
CCTGGTGCAAGGCTTCATCCTGGACATGGTCCAAGCCATGCAACGTCCCGGCGAGATTCAGAACGAATACGCCGCGCTGAAGCACTTCGCGTCCCTCGACCCGTTCGAGCACCCGTGGCTGCTGGTGTCGCTGGTGGTCTGGGGCGGCTGCGCCACGGTGATTAGCCTCGCGGGCCTGGGGTTGCTCGCGCGCTTCAACCACGACCGCGCGCTGGCCAACGCCATCGCCGCCGATTCAGCGCTCAGCGCTCAGCGCTCAGCGCTCAGCCATCAGCCCGCAACGCCGCCGCCCCCCATTCCCCATTCAGAAAGCCCCCCGCCCCCGCATGGCTGACCTCGCGCACCATCGTTGCCTGAATCACGAAGTGCGCGAGGCCGTGGCGCGCTGTCCAGCCTGCGCGCAATTTTTCTGCCGCGAGTGCATCACCGAGCACGACGGCGTCATCCGCTGCGCCAGTTGCCTGCGCCAACAAACGGCCGCCCCCGCCGCGCGCCGTGCGAACTGGACGCTCCTTGGCCGTGCGAGCCTGGCCGCGCTGGGCTTCCTCGCGTGCTGGCTGTGGTTCTACGCCGCCGGGCAAATCCTCCTCGCCCCCCCCTCCGCCTTCCACGAAGGCACGATGTGGAAGCTCACCCCGGCCCCATGAGCGCCCCCGCCGCCCAACGCCGCGCGGGCTTGCCCGCCTTCGAGTTACTGGAGGAAGCCGTCCAGCTCCTGCGTCGCGCGCCCGCCGCCACGTTCATCACCTACTACGCGGGTGCGGTCCCGTTCGTCCTCGCGCTGCTCTACTTCTGGGCGGACATGAGCTGCGGCGCGCTGGCTGGCGCGCGCTGTGCCGGCGGTGCGCTCCTGCTGGCCTTCGCCTTCGTCTGGATGAAGGTCTGGCAAAGCCTCTTCGCCGCCCGCCTCCGCGCCCAGCTCACCGGCGGTGAACCCCCCCGCTGGACCGCGCCCCGCCTCGCGCGCCTCGCCGTCGAACACGCCGCCTTGCACGCCCCCGCGCTCTTCGCCGCACCGTTGCTCCCGCTCGTCATCATCGTCCCCGAGGCCTTTGGCTTCCTGCAAAGCCTGACCGTCCTGGCCGACGGCGAGCCGGGCGGGCTGCGCGCCGCCGTCCGCCGCGCGGGCCGGCAAGCGGCATTCTGGCCCTTGCAGCAACGCACCGTGCAAGTGGTCTGGCTGCTCTTCGGCCTCGCCGTGTTCGTCAACCTCGTCTTCGCCATCCAGCTCGGCCCCTTCTTGCTCAAGACCTTCTTTGGCGTCGAGACCACTTTCACGCGCGGCGGCACCTTGAGCATCTTGAACACGACCTTCTTCGCCACCGCCATCGCGCTCGCCTGGCTCTGCCTCGACCCGTTGCTCAAGGCCGTTTACGTCCTGCGCTGCTTCTACGGCCTCTCGCTCTCGACCGGCGAAGACTTGAAGGTGGAACTCCGCCGTGCCCGCCAAGCCCCCGGCTGGCGCGGAGCCGTGTTGGCCCTACTGCTCACCGCCACCGCCACCGCCGCCGAGCCGCCGCCGAAGGGAGCGCGGACGCCCACGCCGGCCGCCGTCCCCGCCGCCGACTTGAGCGAAGCCATCGAACGCACCTTGAACCAACCCGAGTTCGCCTGGCGGCTCCCGCGCGACAAGGCGGAGTCGCTGGAGCGCGGCTGGCTGCGGCAGTTCATGGAAGACACCGTCGAGGCGGTGAAGAACGCCATCCGAGCCACCGCCGACTTTGCTGAGAAGGTCTATCACAAGGTCCGCCGGTTCCTCGATCGTTGGATCAAGCCCGGCAAAAGCGCCGACGACTCCGGCCCCACCGACTGGCAGAGCGGCGTGCAACTCCTCGTCTTCGCGCTGCTGGCCATCGTCGCCTGTGTGCTGGCCGTGCTCCTCATTCGCGCTTGGCGACAGCGCACGAAGCGCCCCGTCCTCCTCGCCCAAGCCGTCGCCGCCGCCCCCGACCTCACCGACGAAAACACCACCGCCGATCAGCTCCCTGAGGATGACTGGCTCCAGCTCGCCCGCGAACTCGCTGGACGCGGCGAACTTCGCCTCGCCGTCCGCGCCATGTATCTCGCCAGCCTCGCGCACCTGGGCCGGCGCGAACTGGTCGTCATCGCCCGCTTCAAATCCAACCACGACTACGAACTCGAACTC
>JAYTIO010000491.1:0-2246 GCA_043731805.1 Pedosphaera sp.
CCCATCAAGGACACGGCGCGCGTGCTGGGCCGGATGGTTCACGGCGTCGTCTTCCGCACCTTCGCGCAGGCGGATGTGGAGGAGTTCGCCCGCTACGCGAACATCCCGACCATCAACGCGCTCACGGACGAGGAGCACCCGTGCCAGATCCTCACGGACATCTTCACCTATCAGGAACAGCGCGGGCCGATCCAGGGGAAGGTCGTGACGTTTGTGGGCGACGGCGCGTGCAACGTGCCGGCGAGCTGGGTCTTCGCGGCGGCGAAGCTAGGCTTCGAGCTGCGCCTCGCGGCCCCGAAGGCGTTTCAACCGCCGCTGGCGCTGCTGGAGCGGGCGGGCTTCACGCACGTCCACGCCCAGAGCACGCCGGCGGGCGAAGTCATCACGGGCACGCTGGCCGCCACGGGCGGGAAGGTGGTGCTCACGGCGGACCTCGCGGCGGCCGCTGCGGGCGCGGACCTGCTCTACACGGATGTGTGGGTTTCGATGGGCAAGGAAGCCGAGGCCGCCGAACGCATCAAGCTCCTCACCGGCTACCAGATCAACGCGGCGCTGGTGAAGCGCGCGCATCCCGACGCGCTGGTGATGCACTGCCTCCCGGCCTATCGCGGCAAGGAGATTGATGAGGCGACCTTCGAGGCGCACGCGACGACCATTTTCGACGAGGCCGAGAACCGGCTGCACACGCAGAAGGCGATCATCGCGTGGCTGGTGGGGTAGGGGGTGGAAAAGTAATCAGTAATCAGGGTTCAATAATCAGTTGGGGCGCAGGCCACTGTGGAACTGACCGTGGAACCGTAATTCCACAACCTCGGAGAGAGAGGGCTTAACATTGAAGTGAGTTGGATGAACCCAAAACCGAGTTGGATGAAGCTTAAACCCTCATTTCCGAACAATTATCAAGGATCGCTTAACCTTTCAGTGCGATTTCTGAACCCTGGACCTTGCCTCCGGCCACCGGTCCTTCTTACTTCGCCGGGGTGAAGCGGAAGAGCTGCGCGCCGCGCGGCGGGAGGGCGAGGTAGAGGCCGCGCGCGTGCATCTCGCTGCCTTTGCGCCGGTATTTCTCCTCGCCGAGCAGGTCTTCCATCTTCCATTCATGGCCGGCGAGGCCGGCGATGGTGGGGGTGACGTAGCACTGGCCGGGCTGCGCGGCGAGGTTCACCACGACGAGGTCGAAGGCGTCGGGCGCGGCCTGCCATTGCACGACGACGAAGCAGTGGTCGGTCGAGTTCTGGGACCAGGCGGAGCGGGGGCGGAGGATTTCAAACTCGCCGTGGCCGACGGCGGTGGCGTCGAGGGCGGCGAGCAGCGTCTCGTAGAACCAGGAGATCCGCGGGTCCTCGGCTTCCTCCGGGCGGCGGGTCAGATGCACGGGCAGGCGCACGCGGGCGCCCTCGAGCTGGCCCTCGTGCAGGAAGCGCATCCCCGGCAGGCCGAAGGTGAGTAGGGCGGCCCCGCGATGTTCTTCCAGCGTGAAGCGGGTGGCGGCGCGCTGCTCGTCGTGGTTTTCGAGGAAGTGGACGCTGTGGCAGAGGAAGTCCCGCTCGACGTCGAGGAGGTGGTTCTGGGTCTCGGCGTAGTTGTCGTAGGCGAGGTGGTCGTAGAGCCACTTGTCGTAAGTGTAGTCGAAGCCGAGCTGCTGGAGGTTGCGCTCGAGGTCCCAATAAACTTCGCCCATGAAGAGAAAGCCGGGGAACTCCCGCCGCACCGCCGCGATGGCCTCGGCCCAGAACTCGCCGGGAGCTGCTGGCGCGGTCTGCGGGAACGCGGCCCAGGTCTTCGCGAACACGTCGCGCAGGAGGAGCATGGCCATGTCACACCGCACGCCGTCGCAGCGGGTGGCGAGGTCGCGCAGGCGTTCCAGCATGAGCGCTTGCGTGTCCGCGCGGCGGTAGTCGAGCTGGGCGGTGTCGGTCCAGCCGGGGAAGAGGGGGTCTTTGCCGTGGGCGATCCAGACGGTGCCGGAGTGGGTCTCGGTGGCGAAGGTCTCGCGCGCGCCGGGTTCGCCCTGCACGAAGAGCTCGGGTTTGAGCTTCAACCACGGGTGGCCCAGGCCGGTGTGGTTGGGCACGAAGTCGAGGATGAGCTTCAGGCCGTGGGCGTTGAGCCGTGCGCGGAAGTGGCGCAGGTCCGCCTCGCCGCCGAGCGCCTCGGGCACGCGGTAGTCGGCGATGGCGTAGGGCGAGCCGGCCACGTCCGCCGGGGTCCAGTCGGGCAGGGCCTTGTGAAACAGGTCGAGCACA
>JAYTIO010000492.1:0-2390 GCA_043731805.1 Pedosphaera sp.
GTCGATTTGGAGAACTGGAAGTGATTAGAGCCTGTCATGCTATCCGGTCAGCGACAGGAGCACCAAGGGTGCGCAAACAAGCCAGCCCAGGGCAACGCCCTGGGTCTCGCCCGCAGGAAGCCCCCAGCCCTGAAAGGGCGGCAGATGCAGAGTTTCGCCCTTTCAGGGCTCGGGGTAATTTTTGCCTGCCACCCAGGGCGTTGCCCTGGGCTGGCTTGTCTCCGGGCCTTTGGCCCGCCACGGCGGAGCAGGTTCGCAAGTGCCTGACAGGCACCAAGTCGCTCGCGAACAAACTCCGTTTGGTAACGCCTCAAGGAGCGCAATGGCATTGCCCACGGAGCAGGCGTCTGCGGGGCGGAGTCGGTGCATTGGCAGTAACAAACCAGACCTAATGACCCAACTAGCGCCCAAACTTCAACAGCCAGGTTACACCCAGCGACTCATGCTCGCCGATGGCTGGCAGGATTATCAACTCCTCGACACCGGCGGTGGGATGAAACTGGAGCGTTGGGGCGATGCGGTGCTGGTGCGGCCCGACCCACAAGTCATCTGGCCGCGGCCCGATGGAGGGAAGTGGGATAAGTGGGATGGCTGCTACCATCGCAGCGAGACGGGCGGGGGCCGATGGGAGTTTCGCCGCGCGCTGCCGGAGTCGTGGACGATCCGCTACGGCGATCTCGCCTTCAAAATCCGCCCGACCGATTTCAAACACACCGGCCTTTTCCCCGAGCAGGCCGTGAACTGGGACTGGTGCGCGCAAAAGATCAGCACCACGCACGAGGCCGGCCGCGAGGTGAGCGTGCTGAATCTTTTCGGCTACACCGGCGCGGCCACCGTGGCGTGCGCGGCGGCGGGCGCAGAGGTCTGCCATGTGGATGCCTCGAAAGGCGTGGTGCAGTGGTGCCGCGACAACGCCGCGCTCTCCGGTCTCGCCGCCGCGCCGATCCGCTACATCACCGATGACTGCCTGAAATTCACCGCCCGCGAAGTCCGCCGCGGACGGCGCTACGATGGCATCATCCTCGACCCACCCGCCTACGGACGCGGGGCCGCTGGCGAGGTGTGGAAGATCGAGGAAGACTTGTGGCCGCTGTTAGTCGAGTGCCGGAACTTACTCAGCGAACGCCCGCTCTTTCTCCTCATCAATAGCTATGCCTCAAAGCTCTCGCCGCTCGTGCTGGGTAACATGCTGACCAAGCTCTTACCGAGGCAGGGTGGTAACATCACCGTCGGTGAGCTGGGTCTGCCCAGCCAGCGCGATGGGTTGGTCCTACCCTGCGGCATCTGCGGGCGCTGGGAGGCTGGTTAAAGGTTCCGCTTTTACCCGGAGCGCCAGGCCCTGCGCGCCCAGGCAGGCGGCAAACGCCGCCCACGGGAGCAGGAGCCAGGGCGTCCATTGCGGCGCGGCTTGCTGGACGAGGAAGGCTTTGTCCCACGGCAACCCATGCGCGCAAATGGTATAAAAGGCGAAGAGCGCGATGCTGCCCGCCGCCGTCAGCACGGCGCTCCAGCGCGCGGAGAGAAAGAGGAAAAAGGGCGCGGGCCAGACGAGGTATTGCACGCCAAAGCCCGGCGCGAAGACGAAGAAGACCAGCCAGGCCAGCGCCATGGTTGTTAGTAAGTCCGCCGCGCGCCGCCGCCACGCGAGCGCGAACACGCCGGCGATGACGATGACTTTCAGCGCAGCGATGATCCCGGCTTGCGCGGGCGTGAGCGTGGCGAAGGCGATGCCGCGCAGCGCGGGCGCATCCGTCAGACGCAGCAGATAGGTGATGCCCCACACGCCCCAGATGCTCGAATAGCCGACCACGTTTTTCAAAAAGATGCCGGGAATCGTGAGCAGCGGCAGGAGCCAGCCGATGAGGCCGGTGACCACGGCGGCGATGGAAAATGCGCGCGCTTTTCCGCGATGCAGCCAGTGGAAAAAGAACACGGGCGCGAGCAGCACGGGGATGATTTTCACCTGGCACGCCAGCCCGATGCAGAGCCCGCACAGGGCCGCCTCGCCGCCCACGCACGCCGCCGCCGCGAGGAGCAGTGCGAGCGGGACGAGGGGATCGACGTTGCCGTGAAAGCCCGAGACCATGAAGGAAATCGGGCTGACCGCGAAGAGCGCGAGCGCCCACCACGCGGGCCGCCCCGTGCGCCGCCGCAGCCAGAGCAGCACGAGCACGGAGAGCACATCGGCAGCGATCCCCGGCGCGCGGATGAGGCGCGCGAAAGGGCGCCCGCGGCCTTCGGCGAGATCGTAGGCGAGGCCGGTGAATGTGCCGACGAGCGGCGTGTGATTAAAGAGCGGCGTCTCGCGATACATGGCCGTGAGGCCGCGGTCGGAAATGGTGTGGCCGAACTCGCGGAACAGCCCCACGTCGGCGGTGCCGATGGTCGTC
>JAYTIO010000493.1:0-14196 GCA_043731805.1 Pedosphaera sp.
GCCCTCGGCGCAAAATCCCACGACGCCGTCGCGAAACTCACCGCCGACCCCACCCTTGCCGCTTGGGCCTTGCGCGCCCTGACCGACGACGAGCGCACGCTCAACGCCAGTGCAGCCCTGCCGTCGGTCTTGGCCTCGCTGAAATCTCCGGACGCCCGCACGCGCAAGGAAGCCCTCGTCGCCGCCGGACGCCTTGGTTCCAATTCTTTTGCCCCAAATTCCTCTGCCCTCCTCCCCCTGCTGACCGACTCCGACGCCACCATCGCCCACACCGCGATGCGCGTGCTCCTCCTCCTCCGTGCCGCCGACCCCTGCCTCGCCGCCGTGGACCGCACGGATTCGCCCACGCTCCGCGAAGCCGCCCTCCGCGTCCTGCGCCTCCTGCACGAACCAGCCGTCGTGGACGCCCTGCTCGCGCGCCTCGCGAAGGAGACGGACTTCACCCGCCGCCAGGGCCTGCTCACCGCCCTCGCCCGCCTGCACTTCCTCGAAGGCAAGTGGACCGGCACAAGCTGGGGCACGCGCCCGGACACGCGCGGGCCTTACTTCCAGCCGGAGGAATGGACTGAGTCCAAGAAGATTGCCGACGCGCTCAACGCCGTGATGGCCAAGGCCGAAGCGAAGGAAGCCGTCTTCCTCGCCGGCGAACTCAACCGCCACCGTCTCGAAGGCGGCGCGTCGCTCGACAAGCTCCTCGCCCTCGCCGCGAAGGACACGAGCGTCGAGCCCGTCCTCGTGCAACAACTCGCCCGCGCGCAGACCGTCCCGCCCGGCGCGCTCGCGCTGCTCAGTCGCAACGCCACCGCCGAGGCCACCGCGCCCGCCGTCCGCGCCGCCGCCATCACCGCGCTCGCGAAGGCCGACCTCACCGCCGACACCACGCGCGCCTTGCTCACGGGCGTCGCCGCGCTGCGCAAGAGCAAAGCCGACAACTCGCTCGTGGACGCCGCGACGGAGGCCTTCTTGAACTCCACGCTCGTCGAGAAGCAAAGCGCCACGCTGCTCGCCGAGGCCGCGAAGACCGCCGGTGAGCCGAGCCTGTGGGCCGACACCGCGCTCCTCCGCATCCACGACCGCCTCAAAGACAAGCAGAAGGGCAAAGCCGAAATCGCCGCCGCCTTCGACGCCGGCTGGGCCGAGCCGAAGCGCCGCGCGCAGTTGATTGAAGCCTCCGTGAACTCCGGGAAGAAAACCCTCGCACCCAAGATTCTTGCCGCTGTCAGCGACGCGGACAAAGCCGTTGCCGCCGCTGCGAAGAAGGCTGTGGACCGCCTCAAGCTCGAAACCACCGCCCCCACCGGCCCGCTTATCGGCACGTTGAAAGTGGAGGCCGTCATCACCGCCGTGCTGACCACCAAGGGCACCGTCGCGCGCGGCAAGGACCTCTACACGCAGCTCGGCTGCTTCAACTGCCACACCGTCAGCCCGAGCGAACCGCCGCGCGGCCCCATCCTCTCGCAGGTCGCGACCATCTACAAACGCCGCGACTTGGCCGAGTCCATCCTGCTGCCGAGCAAGAGCATCGCGCAGGGCTTCGCCGCGAACCGCTTCGTGATGAAGGACGGCGAGACCGAATACGAAGGCTTCGTCGTCAGCGAAGCCGCAGACAAAATCATTGCCCGCCTCGTCACCGCGCAGGAAATCACCCTCAAGCCCAGCGACATCGCCAAGCGCGTGAAGCTGGAGAAGTCCCTCATGCCCGAAGGCCTCGCCGCCGGCCTCAGCGTGAGCGACCTCGCCTCGCTCGTGGACTACCTCGAAAGCCTCGCGGCGGGCGGGAAGTAGCGCCCGCACGGCGTGCCTGCATGGAGTCCCGCCTTTAGGCGGCGCGGCGGACGGATGGGGAGTGCGTGGAGAGCGGGAGGCAGCTTGTCTCCTCACGGTTCCGCTGGCTGAAGCCGGGACTCCGTGTCGGTTTGGAGTCCCGCTGTGGTTGACACGAAACTGAACGGGACCGAATATGCCGCAGTAACTGGTTATGGCCACCATGCTCAAACCCTACGCTCCTACCGTCGTGGAGCACGGACGTGCAGGCGCTCGACTTCATCGGGAACATTCTCCAGTCGTCCACCGGGGATTCGGTCATCGGCCAAGACCGCGCGGGAAAGCGCGGCAGCCCACCGTCAGTTTCCGGTCCGGCCCCGTCACCACCCGCCCTTGGTAAACCACGTTCTGAATTATGAACAACAAAACGAAAATCCGTCCGGCGACCAAGCCAGCAGCGCCCCCTTTACCTTCCCTGCCATCGAAGACACGAACCCGGCGCGGGCCGGGAGCAGCGGTCCCCACGGCGGTTGCGAAGCTGCCGCGCGCCACGAAACCAGCCGCACACAAGCCACCCGCGCTTGCTCCCGCCCCGCCCGCCCACCCCGTCATCAGGGAGCTTGAGCGCGGCTTTCCCATCGTCGGCATTGGCGCGTCAGCGGGCGGGCTGGAGGCGCTGGATGAATTGTTCGCCCACATGCCGACGGACACCGGCATGGCCTTCGTCGTCATCACGCATCAGCATCCGGGGCACACGAGCCTCCTGCCGGAGCTGCTGGGCAAGATCGCCGGCATCAAGGTGCTGGTGGCGGCGGACGGGCTGAAGGTCGAGCCGAACCGGGTCTATGTCAGCCCGCCGGGCGGCTCCCTCGCCATCCTTGGCGGCACGCTGCAACGGATGGATACGGAGCGGAAGGAGGCGCCGCATCTACCCATTGATTATTTCCTGCGCTCGCTGGCTGCGGACCAGAAGGACAAGGCCATCTGCATCATCCTCTCCGGCACGGGCACCGACGGCACGCTCGGCTTGAAGGCCATCAAGGGCGAGTCCGGCATGGCGATGGTGCAGGAGGTGGCGGCGGCGAAATATGCCGGGATGCCCAGCAGCGCGGTCGCCACGGGCCTCGCGGATTTCGTGCTGCCCGCGCCGGCTATGCCCAAGCAGCTCGTCGCCTACGCGCGCGGGCCTTATCTCGCGATGGCGGCCTCCGGGGAGCTGCCCGCCGAGTTGGCGCAGCCAATGCAGAAAATCTTCATCCTGCTGCGCGCCCGCACCGGCAATGACTTTTCCTCCTACAAGCCCAACACGATCCGGCGGCGCATCGAGCGGCGGATGAACCTGCACCAGATCAAGGGGCCGGCGCAGTATGTCCGCTATCTCCAGGAGAACCCGCACGAGCTGGACATCCTCTTCAAGGAACTGCTGATCAGCGTGACGAGTTTCTTCCGCGATCCGAAGGCCTTTGACGCGCTGACCAAAGCGGCGCTGCCGGCGCTGCTGAGGGCGCGCCCGGACGATCACGCCTTCCGCCTCTGGGTGCCGGGCTGCGCCACCGGCGAGGAGGTCTTCTCGCTCGCGATCCTGATGCGCGAAAGACTGGAGGCCGCGAACCGCCCGGTCGACGTGCAGGTGTTCGGCACGGACCTGGACGCCGAAGCCATCGAAGCCGCGCGCAACGGCCGCTTCCCGGAGGGCATCTCCAGCGACATGTCCGCGCAGCGCCTGGAGCGCCATTTCACCCACGACGACAGCACGTATCGCATCCGCAAGGAGGTCCGTGAGATGGCTGTCTTCGCCTTTCAAAACGTCATCAAGGATCCGCCCTTCACCAAGCTGGACCTCATCTCCTGCCGCAACCTGCTCATCTATCTGAACGTGGACCTGCAGCACCGGCTGCTGCCGATCTTCCATTACGCGCTCAAGCCCGGCGGCCTGTTGTTCCTCGGCTCGTCGGAGACCATCGGCGGCTTCGGCGACTTGTTCGAGATAGTGGACAAGAAGTGGAAGATTTTCCGGCGCAAGGAGACCCTGCCCGGGGCGCATCCGCTGCTGGAGTTTCCGGCGCAGCGCCTGACGCCGAACATAGAATCGAGCCTGCCCGTGGCGCTGCGGCCGCCGCGCGAGTCGAACATCGCCGGCCCCGTGGAACGGCTGCTCCTCGCGCGCTTCGCCCCCGCCAGCGTGGTGGTCAGCGAGCGCGGCGACGTGATCTATATCCACGGCCGCACCGGACTCTACCTCGAGCCCGCCGCCGGCCATCCGCAGATGAACATTCTGGAGATGGCGCGCGAGGGGTTGCAGCACGAGCTCGCTTCCGCGCTGCGCCAGGCCATTGCGCAGAAGACGGAGGTGCTCCGCGAAGGCGTGCGGGTGAAGGCCAACGGCGACTTCGCCTACGTCAACGTCAGCGTCACGAAAATCCACGAACCGGAGAGCGTGCGCGGCCTGCTGTTGGTCGCCTTCCGTCCGCAGCAGACGCCCGTGAAAGCGGGCAAGGCGAAGGGCGGCGCGCTCAGCAAGCGCGGGACGCCCCTCGTCGAAGGCCTCGAACGCGAATTGCAGTCCACCAAGGAATCCCTGCAAACCACCATCGAGGAGCTGGAGACCTCGAACGAGGAGCTCAAGTCCACCAACGAGGAGCTGCAAAGCACGAACGAGGAGTTGCAGAGCACCAACGAGGAGATGGAGACCTCGAAGGAGGAGATGCAGTCGCTCAACGAGGAGCTGAACACGGTCAACGCCGAGATGCAGTCGAAGGTCGAGGACCTGTCCCACACCAACGACGACATGCAATACCTGCTCAACAGCACCGAGGTCGCCACCCTCTTCCTGGACGACGAACTCAACATCAAACGCTACACCGAGCAGGTCCGGAAATTCGTCAGCCTGATCCCGACCGATATTGGCCGGCCGCTCGCAGATCTGGTGTTGGGCCTGGCCTACAAGACGCTGGTCGAGGACTGCCGGGAGGTGCTCCGCACGCTCGTCTTCAAGCTCGCCGAGGTGCAGGCCAAGGACGGCCCCTGGTATCTGATGCGCATCATGCCCTACCGCACCGCCCAGAACGTCGTTGACGGCGTGGTCATCACCTTCGTGGACATCAGCCAGGTCAAGGCGGCGGAAAGGTCGCTGCACCGGATGTCGAAGGTGTTTCTCGACGGGCTGGATCCGATGATCATCGTGGATGTGGCGGGCCGGATCCTGGAGTTGAACGCCGAAGCCGCGCGCACCTACGGCTGGTCGCGCCCGGAACTGCTGGGACAGTCCATTGACCGGATCGTGCCCGAAGCGCAGCGGGAAACCTGCCGCGACCACCTGCGGCGTTGTCTCGCGGGCGAGCCCATCCGCAACGTCGAGGGCTTCAAGGTGACGAAGGCGGGTAAACCCTTGAACGGCTTGATGACGTTCTCCCTGCTCACCGATGAACAGGGCGCGCCGGAGGGCGTCTCCATGAGCGCTAAATTTCCGAGCCCCTGACCCCAACCGATCCCATGCCGGCCAAGCGCACCGCGCCCACGAAACCGACGCCCACCTTGCGGGAGCGGGCGGAGGTGGCCCTGCGCGCCACGCGCACGGACATCGCCCGGATGTCCCCGGAGGAGACCCAGCGGGTGGTCCACGAACTCCAGGTGCATCATATCGAGCTGGAGATGCAGAACGAGGAACTGCGCCGCGCGCAGGAGGAACTGGCCCAGTCCCGCGACCGCTACTTCCACCTCCACGACTTTGCGCCCGTCGGCTACATGACGCTCGACTCCGCCGGGACCATGCGGGAGGCGAATCTGACGTTGGCGCTGATGCTCGGGGTCGAACGCAGCAAGCTCGTCGGCCACAAGTTCACCGCCTTCGTCGTCCACGACGCGCAGGACACGCGCCCCCGGCACCTACGCGCCGTGCCCGGCAGCGACGTGAAGCAGTCGTGCGACCTGCAACTGCGCCGGACGGACGGGAAGCCCTTCGCCGCGCGGATGGAAACCATCGGCCTCCGCGACGCCGTTTCCGGTGCCAGCTACTCCCTGTGCGCCATCAGCGACATCACCGAGCGCGTGCGGGCCGAGGGGGCGCTGTGGACCGAGGTCGCCGAGCGGAGGCAGGCCGAGGAACAAGTGCGCCAGCTCAACCACGGGCTGGAGCAGCGGGTGGCCGAGCGCGTGGCGGAGCTGGCCGCCCAGACCCGGCTGCTCACCGAGCAGAACGCCGCCCTCGCCCGGGCCAACGCCGCGGTCGAGGAGCACGCCCGGGGGGTCGAGCGGGCCTCCCGATGCAAGTCCGAGTTCCTGGCGAACATGTCGCACGAGCTGCGCACGCCGCTCAACGCCATCATCGGCTTCTCCGAGTTCCTGCTGGATGGCCCGCCCGGCCCGCTCCTGCCCAAGCAGAAGGAGTATCTCGGCGACGTGCTCAAAAGCGGCCGGCACCTGCTCCAGCTCATCAACGACGTGCTCGACCTGTCGAAGGTCGAGGCCGGCAAGATGGAGCTGAACCCGGAGACCTTCCGCGTGGCGAAGGCCGTCGAGGAGGCGCTCGCCGTCGCCCGCGCCATCGCGCAGAAGAAGCGCATCGAGCTGCACGTGGAGGTCGCGCCGGAGCTGGCCGAGGTCACGCTCGACCCGCAGAAGTTCAAGCAGGTGATCTACAACCTGCTCTCCAACGCGGTGAAGTTCACCAACGACGGCGGCCGGGTGGACATCCGCCTGCGCCCCGTCAGCGGGGAGCGCTTTCAGTTGCAGGTGACGGACACCGGCATCGGTATCCGCGCGGAGGATTTCCCGAAGCTGTTCCGCGAGTTCACCCAGTTGGATTCCGGCGCGACGCGGCGCTATGGCGGCACGGGCCTGGGCCTATCGCTGACCAAGAAAATCCTCGATCTTCAGCAGGGCACCATCACCGTCGCGAGCGAGCCGGGCGTGGGCAGCACGTTCACCGTCGAGCTGCCGCGCGGTCTTCCCCAGAAGCCATGAACACAAACTGGAACACTCACTACCGGCGGGGCGTTTGGTTCGCCTTCCCCCGGCTGGCACCGGCCAGTGCTATCAACCCCCGATGAAACCCGCCTGCATCCTCGTGGTGGACGACCATCTCACGAACCTCAAGCTCGCTGCCGACGTGCTCGAGTGGGCGGGCCACACCGTGCTGCGCGCCAATGACGCCCAGGAGGCGCTGGCCGTCCTCCAGCACGCGCGGCCGGAGTTGATCCTGATGGACCTCCAGATGCCCGGCATGGACGGCCTGACCCTGACCCGGCGGTTGAAGGCGGACCCGGCCTACCAGCGCATCCCCATCGTGGCGCTGACCGCCTTCGCGATGAAGGGCGACGAGCAGAAGGCCCGCGAAGCCGGCTGCGACGGTTACATCACCAAGCCGATTGACACGCGCGCCCTAGCCGGCCAGGTCATTGAAATCATGGCCCGCCACTCCGCACCCGAACCGAAGGAGCCTTGACCTATAAACATCCTGCTCGTGGACGATGACCCGACCGACCTGAAGCTGCCCGGCATGGGCGGGCCGGCGCTGGCCCGGCGCTTGCAGGCCGACCCGACCACGCGGCACATCCCCAGCGTCACCATCACCGCCGCGGGCGAGACCTACCGGCGGGACACCGCCCTCGCCGCCGGCTGCGACGCTTACATCACCAAGCCGGTGGCCACGCGCACGCTCAACGCGCAAGTCACCCGCGCTGCCGTGCACCACCCGTCCCCACCAGAAAACGAATCCCTCCCATGAACCTTCTCATCGTGGATGACACCGTCTGGAACCTCCGGCTGCTCCGCGCACAACTGGAGGCCGAGGGCCACACCATCCTCGAAGCCGCCGACGGCCTCGAGGCGCTGGCCGTGCTGGAGAGAGCGCCGGTGGACGCCGTCATCTCGGATATTTTCATGCCGCGCATGGACGGCTTCGCCCTGTGTCATGCCATCCGCCAGCACGCGCGGTTCAAGACCCTGCCGCTGATCGTCCTCACCAGCACCTACAACTCTCCGGCGGACGAACGGATGGCCTATCGGATCGGCGCGGACAAATACCTCATCAAGCCCGCGCCCACCCACCTGCTGATGCAGACCTTGAAGGAGCTGGTCAGCGACCCCAAATACCAGCCGCCCCGCGACGCCCAGCCGCCGCCGGAAGCCGTGGTGCTGCAGGAATACAACGCCACGCTCGTGCGCAAGCTGGAGGAGAAGAACCAGGACCTGACCGCCGCGCTGGCCGCGGTCCGGCAAGTTGAGGCGCAGCTCCGCGACTCGTTGCGGGAGAAGGAGGTCCTGCTCCAGGAAGTCCACCACCGGGTCAAAAACAACCTCCCGATTATTTCGAGCCTGTTAAACTTTCAGTGCTCAAGCACCCGGAACCCGGCGTTGCTCCCCCTGCTCCGGGACACTCAGAGCCGGATCAAATCCATGTCGCTGGTGCATGATTATCTGGGCCGCACGCAGAGCTTCGCGGAGATTGAGCTCGCCAGCCTCATGCAAGACCTGGTCACGAACCTCTTCCATGCGTTCACCCTCCCCTGCGGCTCGGTGGCGCTCCGGTTCGATCTGGAGCCAGTGCAAGTGAGTGTGAACACCGCCATCCCGTGCGCACTCATCCTCAACGAACTGGTAAGCAACGCGCTCAAACACGCCTTCCCCGCCGGGCGCACCGGGACCCTCCAGGTCAGCCTGCACCCCGGCCCGGCGGGCCAGACGCGCCTGACCGTGCGGGACGATGGGGTGGGCTGGCCGCCGACGCTGGACTACCACCACGTCGAGTCGCTCGGCCTGCAACTGATCAACACCCTCGCCCGCCAGATTCACGGCACCGTGGAGTTGGACCGGGCGGGCGGCACGAGCGTCACCCTCACCTTTCCCCCGCCGCCGCCCCAAGCCGGAGCGCCGCCGGCGGGAACGACCTCACCCTCCCATGAAGCTCCTCATCGTTGACGACCACGAGCCGAGCCGCCGGCTGCTCCGAGTGCAACTGGAGGCCGCAGGCCACGCCGTCCTCGAAGCCGACGATGGCGTCGAGGCGTTGGCAGTGCTGGCGCGCGAGCCGGTGGACGCGCTCATCACTGACATCCTCATGCCGCGCATGGACGGCTACCGGCTCTGCCACCGCATCCGCAAGAGCGACCGCCTGCGCGACCTGCCCGTCCTCTGCTACACGTCCACCTATACCTCGACTGCCGACGAGAAGCTGTCCCTCGACGCGGGCGCGGACAAATACCTGACGAAGCCCGCCTCCATCGAAACCATCATCGCCGCGCTGCACGAAGTCATCACCGCGCCCCACGCCGCGCAGCGCCCGAAGGCGATGCCGGACATCGAGGTGCTCAAGGAATACAGCAAGGCGCTGGTGACCAAGCTGGCGGAGCGGAACACGGAGTTGCAGGCCGCGCATGAGCAATTGATCCTCCAAGTCACCGCGCTGGCCGAGGAGCGGAAACTCTTGCGCACGCTCATTGACAACCTGCCCGCCCACATCTTCGTCAAGGACACGGCGGGGCGTTACCTGCTCGTCAACGAAGCGCAGACGAAGCACCTCGTGCTGGGTGCTGAGACTGAGATGCTCGGCAAGACCGTGTTCGACTTTTTCCCGGAGGAGCCCGCGCGCCGGTTTGCCGCGGATGATCAGGCCGTGATCCAGACCGGCCAGCCCGTGAGAAGCCGCGAAGAGCCTTACGAGGCCGGCGGAAAACGCGGCTGGTATTTGACGACGAAGGTGCCGCTGCGCGACGCGCAAGGCAATATCGTCGGGCTGATCGGCATCGCCCATGACATCACCGAGCAGAAGCAGCTCGAGGCGCAATTCCGTCAGTCCCAGAAAATGGAGGCCATCGGCCAGCTCGCCGGCGGCGTGGCGCATGACTTCAACAACATTCTCGGCGCGATGCTGATGCAGACCGAGCTGACCATGATGACGGAAGATCTGCCGGAAAGCGTCCGCGAGGGCCTGCTGCAAATCCGCGCCTGGGCCGACCGCGCGGCGAATCTTACGCGACAGTTGCTTCTCTTCAGCCGCAAGCAGGTGATGCAGGCTGGCGACTTGGACCTGAACGAGTCCGTCACCAGCCTCGCCAAGATGCTCCAGCGCATCATCGGCGAGGACGTGCGGCTGCAATTGAGCCTCCACCCCACCGCGCTGCTGACGCACGCCGACTCGGGGATGCTCGACCAGGTGCTGATGAATCTCGCCGTCAACGCGCGCGACGCCATGCCCGGCGGTGGCTGGCTGCGCATCGCGACCAGCGCGCAAACCCTGAACGCGGAACAGGCGCGCAGCCTGCCGGACGCCGCGCCGGGGCGCTACGTCTGCCTGAGCGTGAGCGACACGGGCACGGGCATTGCGCCCGAGGTCTTGCCGCGCATCTTCGAGCCGTTCTTCACCACGAAGGAAGTGGGCAAGGGCACGGGGCTGGGCCTTGCCACCGTCTTCGGCATCGTCAAGCAGCATCAGGGCTGGCTCACAGTGCAGTCCGAGCTGGGCCAGGGAACGACGTTCCAAGTCGGCTTCCCTGCCTGTGTAGCGGTGACCGCCGCTGGTCCAGCGGCCAAGGCCGTGCTGCGCGGTGGCACGGAAACGATCCTTATGGCCGAGGATGACGACGCGAAGCGGCAGTTGGTGCGGCTGACCCTGGAACGCTTCGGCTACCGGGTGGTGGAAGCCACCAGCGGCGTGCATGCGCTCGCGCTCTGGCCGGAACATCGCAGCACGGTGGCGCTGCTGCTGACCGACCTGGTGATGCCGGGCGGCGTGAGCGGCCAGCAGTTGTCGGCGCGACTGCGCGCCGACAACGCGCGGCTCAAGGTGGTGTTCATGAGCGGCTACAGCGCGGACCTGGCCGGGCGGGAACTGCGGTTGGAGCCCGGGCAGAGCTTTCTGCAAAAGCCCTTCGCGCCCCAACTGCTCCTGGAAACCGTGCGCCGCGCGCTGGATGAGTGAGGCACAGGGAGGTCAGTGAGACTGCGAACGGAGGCAAGGCGACGCTTGCTGCCAGCGCGCGCTCGACTTTCCGCCGCGCGGCTTTTACACGTCCCGCGTGCAAGACTGGTCTTCCATACTGCTCGCGGCGCTGGCGGTGCTGTTCATCGGCTTGTCGAAGGGTGGCTTCGGCGGCGGCCTGGGGATGCTCACGACGCCGTTGTGCGTGCTGGCGTTTGGCCCGAAGGACGCCATCGGCATCCTGCTGCCGCTGCTGTGCGCGGGGGATGCGTTCAGCCTGTATCACTACTGGGGCAAGTGGGAGCGGAAGAATCTCAAGTTCCTCCTACCCGGCGTGGTGGTGGGGGTGGTCATCGGCGTGCAGCTCATCGGGCGCTTCTCGGCGCGGGAACTCAACGTGTGCATCGGCCTGCTGGCGGTGGCGTTCGTGGTGTTTCAGTTGGTGAAGGAGCGCATCTTCGCGGCGGAGGGGGCGTTTGCGCCGAACCACCAGATTGGCGTTCCCTGCGGCATCGGCGCGGGGATCACGAGCACGTTCGCGCACGGGGCGGGGCCGGTGGTGAGTTTGTTTGTCATCCCGCAGCGGTTGCCGAAGGAGACTTACGTGGCGACGACGGTGCTGGTGTTCACCTGGATCAACTGGATCAAGCTGCCGTTCTTCATCGTGGACCAGACGATGGTGAAGCTGCCGGTGCTCGCGCCGCACGCGATCATCACGGGGCAGACGTTGCAGGAGAGCGCGGCGTTCCTGCCGTTCATTCCGGTGGGGGTGTGGCTGGGGGTGTGGCTGAACCGGAAGTTCTCCGAGCAGACGTTCCTGAAGGTGGTCTATGTGATGACCTTCCTCACGGGCTGCCAGCTCATCTTCAACTTCAACCTGGCGAAGTGGCTGCGGTGAGCTGACCACCAAATTTTTCAGCCACAGATGGCCGCAGATGAAACCCAGATGGGGGCGGGACGAAGGCCCATCGGCTTGGAGCGCGGACGCCCACGTCCGCCGCAAGCGACTGCGGACGTGGGCGTCTGCGCTCCGGGCTTCATCTGTGTTTCATCTGTGTCTATCTGTGGCCAAAAACACCTCCTCGGCCCCGGCGCGGCGCTTGACTCCATTCTGCCCTCCGCTAACCTCCGCCTTCCGCTTGAGGCGGGAACCGCGCGGTGAGCCGTGTCGGAATCTTTTTCTAACCGAGCTTTAGCCTATGAAACGCCAGTATCAGCCCTCGAAAATCCGCCGCCAGCGGCAGCACGGCTTCCGCGCCCGCATGTCCACCCGGGGCGGCCGCAAGGTCCTCGCCAATCGTCGCCGGACCGGTCGCAAGAAGCTCACCCCGGTGTGATCCCATGTCCGCCAGCCCGTCCACGCGGCTGACGCTCGGGGCCGGCCAGCGCCTGAAACAGACGCGCGATTTCACGCGGCTCAAGGCGCAAGGTCGTCGGCTCGCGCGCGGTTGTGTGCTGATGAACTGGGCGGAACTCCCGCGCTCCCAATCGTCCCGGCTTGGGATTGTCGCGGCGAAACGCATCGGCAACGCGGTGGTCCGCAGCCGGGCCAAGCGGCTACTGCGACAGGCGTTCCGGCTCCACCAACAGCATCTTCGCGTGCCGGCGGAAATCGTCCTCGTGGCCCGCGACTCGATTCGAGACCGGGGGTTCGCCGACGTGGAACGCGACTATCTCGCCGCGTTGCGGGTTGCGGGACTGCTCAAGACTTGAACCGCCGCCCGCTGCGATGGCCGCCCAGTGAATCTCGCCCAACACCTCCTGCTCTGCGCGCTCCGGCTTTATCGCTGGTTCGTCTCGCCCGCGCTCACGCTGCTCTTCGGCGCGGCGTGCCGCTTCGAGCCGACGTGTTCGGTATATGCGATGGAGGCGGTGCGCCGGCACGGGGCAGGGCAGGGGGGCTGGCTGGCGGTGAAGCGGCTCGCGCGTTGCCAGCCATGGGGCGGGTGCGGGTGCGACCCCGTTCCGGGGGGGAGTTCTGCGTTCAAGGTTCAAGGTTCAAAGTTGGGCGGCGTTGACTTTGGGGCGTCCAGTGGTTCGCTCCCGCGCCACGCGGCACGCACGAGTTCGGTTGCATTCGTCGCTCACTAGCTTTCTTTCATGGACCGTAAATCCATCCTCATCCTGCTCGTTTCGTTCCTGCTCATCATCGGCTGGTTCGAGGTGGTGAAAGTCCTGTATCCGCCGCCACCGCCGCGTCCGGTGGCGCGGGGGACCAATGCGGTCGCCGGGTCGACCAATCCCCCCGGCGCTCCCGTGGGCGGGACCAACCTCCCGGCCCCGACGCTCTCCGCGCCTGTGCCTGGCTCGACGCAATGGGCCGCGCCGAAGGCCGAGGAGCAGTTGCTCACGCTGGAGACGGCGGACGTGCGCTACACGTTCACGTCGCACGGCGGCGGCTTGAAGCTCGCGGAGCTGAAGCGCTTCCCGAAGATCGTCGGCAATCGCAAAGTCACTGACCCGTCGCGCGTGGTGACGTTGAACACCAAGGCGCCGGTCGCGGCCATGACGCTCTTGGGCGGCGAGGCGATTCAGGGCGACGGCCTCTTCACGCTGGCGAAGACCGAGCAGGGCGTGCGCGCGGAGAAACTTCTCCCCACCGGCCTGCGCATCGTGAAGCAATTCACACCGGGGACGAACTACCTGATGCAGGTCAGCGTGTGGCTGGAGAACACCAAGGGCGAGGCGCTCGCCCTGCCGCCGCAGGAATGGGTCTTCGCCACGGCCACGCCCATCAACCCGATCGACAAGGGCACGTTGATGAAGGTGAGCTGGTTCGAGGACGGGAAGAGCAGCGCCGTGACCGAGGCGTATTTTCAGAACTCCACGCTCGGCTGCATCCCCGGCACGCCACGCACGGAGCAGAAGCTCGACGGCAAGTTCGTGTGGGTCGCGGCGCAGAACCAGTTCTTCACCCTGGCCGTGGTGCCGAAGGTCCCCGCCGCCCAACTGGTCACGCACCGCGTCGCGTTGCCCGCCCACGACTCGGCGGACGTGCCCGACGGTGACAAGGCCTTCCCCAGCCCGTTCGGTTTCCAGAGTGCGTTCGTGTATCCGGGGCAAATTCTCTACCCCGGCGGGACCAACGCGGTGCATCGCGAGTTCACGCTCTACGCCGGGCCGAAGGAATATCAGAACCTCGCGCGGCTCGGGAAGCAGATGGGTAACGAGCTGGACCTCATCATGGACTACGGCGGCTTCTTCGGCTTCTTCGCCAAGGCCCTGCTGCTCTCGATGAACGGCCTGCACAGCTTCGGCCTGCCCTACGCGTGGTGCATCATCGGCATCACGGTCATCATCAAGCTCCTCTTTTGGCCCCTCACCGCCATCAGCACGCGCTCCATGAAGCGGATGTCCGAGCTGCAGCCGCAGATGAAGGCCATCCAGGACAAATACAAGGACGAACCCGCGAAGGGCCAGCAGAAGACCATGGAGTTCATGCGCGAGCAGAAGGTCAACCCCATGGCCGGCTGCCTCCCGATGGTCGTGCAATTCCCCGTCTTCATCGGCTTCTA
>JAYTIO010000494.1:0-5914 GCA_043731805.1 Pedosphaera sp.
GTCCGACATGGATTCGAACCATGACAAAGGCCTCCAAAGAGCCTTGTGCTACCATTACACCATCGGACAAACCGTGGCGGAAACCTAACGAACGGGCGCAGAGGCGCAAAGGTTTTTTCCCGCTAGCCGAACAGCGGCGCGAGCGGGCGGCCCTCCTCGAGGAGGTTGTAGGGGCGGCCCTGGAGGTCGGTGGCTTCGAGGTTCTCGATGCCCATCGCGTGATACACAGTCTTGGCGATGTCCTCGGGGCCAATGGGATTCTCGGTGGGATATTCGCCGCGCGCGTCGGTTTGGCCATAGACCTGTCCGCCTTGGATGCCGCCGCCGGCCACCACCACGCTCATGCAGGCGGTCCAGTGGTCGCGACCGGGCGCGCCTTTGCCGCGCGTGCGCGGGTCGCCGACCTTGGGCTTGCGGCCCATCTCGCTGGTGACGAGGAGCAGCGTCGAGTCGAGCAAGCCGCGTTGGTGCAAGTCCTCAACGAGCGCCGAGAAGCAGCGGTCGAACTCGGGCAGCAGGTTTTCCTTGAGACAACTAAAATTGTTCCCGTGCGTGTCCCAGCCGCCGCCGCTGAGGCACTTCTTGGCCACGGCTTCGTCGTCCTCCGCCCAGAAGACGGTCACGAACGGCACGCCCGCCTCTACGAGCCGCCGCGCCATCACGAGGCTCGTGCCGTTCACCGTCGGGCCGTAGCGCGCCAGCGTCGCGGGCTTTTCCGTGGCGATGTCGAACGCGCCGGCGGTCGCGCTGGAGGCCAGGAGGGAGAAGGCCTTCTCCTGCTGGCGGACGTAGTTGCTGACGATGGCTTCGTGGTCCAGCTCGCGGCGCGCAGCGTTGACGGCGTCGAGTAGGGCGCGGCGGTCGCCCATGCGGCCGGCGGTGATGCTGGCGTCCATGGTCAAGGTGGGCGCGGTGAATTGCAGCGGGCGTTCGCGGCTGCCGGCGACGAAAAAGGGGTCGAACTCCAGGCCGAGGCGGCCGGCGAACTGGCCGGGGCGCGTGTAGGGAGCCTTGCTGGGCTTGAAGGGCAGTGTGATGACCTGCGGCAGTTTCGCGTGCGGTGGCCGCCGGGAGCCGATGACGCAGCCCAGGTGCGGCCAGTCGGTCGCGTAGGGGCGGCGGTCGTTGCCCTGTTGGCGGAAAGTGTCGTCGGGTGCGTGGCCGGTGAGGTTGTAGTAATAGCCGGCGTGATGGTCGCCGGTGGCGCGGCCGTAGTCCGTCAAGCCGTTGACAATGGCGAGGTGATGGCCCTGCTTCGCCGTGAGCGGGAGGTGCTCGCAGATGTTCACGCCGGGCGCGGTGGTGCGGATGGGTTTGAATTCGCCGCGATACTCGACGGGCGCGTCGGGTTTCATGTCCCACATATCCAGGTGTGAAGCCCCGCCGCAGAGGAAGAAGAGAATGGTGGACTTGGCCGGATGCTTGCGCGGGGCGAGGCTCGTGGAGCCGAAGGCCGCAGGGCCGAAGCTCAACCCTGCCAACCCGGTGGTGGAGGCCGTGATGAACGAACGCCGGCTCATCGCGGGGGAGAACAACGGGCGTTTCATGTGCCTAGTTCGGACGCGCCACACGCGCAAGTCCATCAAGGCGGCAACCGCAAGTCGCCGCCACGGGGCCGGACGCGCCTATTGCTCGACGGAGCGGTAGTAGCGGCCAGCCACGAGGTTCGCGGGCAGGTCGCGGAAGAGCTGGTTGCCGGGGCTGTTGGTCCAGACCGGCGTCCAGGTGCGGAGGTCGTTGGAGATTTCAATCACCGTGGTGGTGCCGAAGCGCGTGGCCAGCGGCAGGACCATCTCGCCGTTGGGCAGGCGTGTGACGGGCGCGAACTCCGGCTCGGCGATGGCGGGCACGACCTGCGGATCGTCCGCGCCGGCGATGCGGGCGTTGGTGCCGTCGAACGAGGCGACGCCTGCGAACGGGGCCAGTGCGCCGGTGGGCGTGACGTCGTAGGTGAGGGTGCGCGAGGTCTGGTCTTGGAAGACGCCCCAGCGCACGCGGCCGGTGGCGGCGTCATACACGCCAGCGTGGCTCACGTTCGCAACCGCCCAGCCGGGCGGCGGAGTTTCCTCGACGGCGTAAGTGGTGTCGGTCGGGGCGGGGTTGACGATGAGCGTCACCGTGGCGGTGGCCCCGACGGCGAGCTTGTGCGGAAGGAACCGCCACGCGCCCTTGCCCGTGGGGACGGTGGTAACATCGGCCTTCACCCGCACGCTCGCGATGACGCGCGGAGTCGGGATCCACGCGAGCGGCAAGGCCATGCGCGGGTCCACGGTGTAAGCTTCGCCGTTGCGCGCGAGGAAGCCGGCGCGGGTGACGAAGGAAACTTCAATTGGGTTCGGCGCCGTGCGCCAGGCAGTGCCGTTGCGCCACGCGTCGGCATAGGCCGTGAGTTCAGCGTCCGTGATGCGGAAGTCGGCGACGCTGGCGTCGGCCGGATGGAAGTGCAGTTGGAGCAACGCGACGTCGCCACGGATGCCCGCGAGCGCGCTCTCGCGGTAGGTGTTGCCGGAGAAATTCTTGGTGCCGGTCTCCGTGATCGGCGGGGTTACGTCGTAGGTCAACGTGCGGGCCGTGGCATCCGCGAACGGGCCGAAGCGGACCTGGCCGCTGGGCGCATCGAACACCCCGCCATCGCTGATGGCGCTGACGATCCAGCCCGCAGGCGGCGTGTCGAGCACGGCGTAGTTGGCGGTGCCGAGGGGCGGCGTGGCCTGGAGCGTCACCGTGAGCGCGGTGCCCGCAACGTAGCCAGCGGGCAAACGGCGTGAGGTGAAAATCTCCGGCGTGACCGGACGCGGCGGCAGGAGCGTGAGGGCAACGGTGAGGCGGCTATTGAGCGGCGGCGTGCCGTTGTCGGTTACTTGCAGGACGGCGGTCAGGTGCGTCTCGCTGGTGACGATGGGCGGGGTGCCGGTAAGTTGCGCGTGGTTCTCACTGGTGGGCGTGAACGCCAGCCAGGCCGGGCCGGAGACGAGGCTGAAGGTAAGTGTGTTGGCCGGCGTGTCGGAGTCGGAGGCGGTGAAGGTTTCGGCCAGGACGGCTCCGTCGGTCAGCGCGAAGGCAGTGCGGCCGTAGAGGTGCGGCGCGCTGTTGCCGCTGTTGACGATGGCGTAGAACACGTTGGTGGCGCTGCGGGCAGGCGTGCCACTGTCGGTGACCTTGGTGCGGAAGCGGTTCGTGCTCGGGCCTTGGGTGAGCGAGGGCGTCCAGCGGATGATGCCTTCCGCGTCAATCGTCGCGCCCTCCGGCTTGGCCAGCAGCTCGTAGGTGAGCGTCTGCGCGGGCAGGTCGTAATCGGTCGCGGTGTTGGTGAAGACCATTTCGGTGAGGCGCACGATGGTGACGACCGTGGGCGAACGCATGAGCGGCGTGTGGTTCTCCGGCTCGTGGACGAGGACGTAGAGGGTGTTGGTGGCGCTCCTCGCCGGTGAGCCGTCGTCGGTGACTTTGGCTTGGAAGAAGTTTGTGCCGGCGGTCGGCGGGGTCCAACGGACGATGCCGTTCGCATCAATGGTCGCACCGGCGGGCTTGGAGAGGAGCTCGTAGGTGAGCGTCTGCGCGGGGAGGTCAGAGTCTGTGGCCGTGTTGGTGAAGACTAGCTCGGTGAGCTTGAGAATGCTCACGACGGTGGAGGCGTGCAGGACCGGCGGGTGGTTTTCGAGGACGACGGTCGGCTCATTCACGATGACATAGAAACTGTTCGTCGCGCTCAGGGCGGGCGAGCCGTTGTCCGTGACCTTGGCTTGGAAGAAGTTCGTGCTCGCGCTGGTCGGGGTCCAACGGACGATGCCGTTCGCATCAATGGTCGCACCGGCGGGCTTGGAGAGGAGCTCGTAGGTGAGTGTCTGCGCCGGCACGTCGGAGTCCGTCGCGGTCTTGGTGAGGACGAGCGCGTTGGGTCGCACGAGCGTCACGATACGCGTCTCGGGCAAGACGGGCGCGTGGTTTACGGAGGCGACTGTCTCATCGTCGAGGATGGTGACCGTAGCGGTGGCTGGCGCACCGAGCGTCGCCGCGCCCGCAGGACTCGACAGCGTGACGGTGAACGTCTTGTTGCCTTCGGCGACGGCGTTGTCAATGACCGCCACCGTGAGAGTCTGCGGGGTCGCATCACCCGCCGCCCAAGCGAGCGTGCCGCTGGTGGCGGTGAAGTCAGCGGGCGAACTCGCCGTGCCGTTGGCCGTGGCGAAGCTCACGCCCACCGTGCCGTTCGTGCCGTTCACGCGCACCACGGTGAGCGTGATGTTGCCGGCAGATTCGTTGACGGAGTAAGTCGCGGCGGCGAACCGCAACTGGCCCGACCCCGGCGGCGGCGCGGCCCCAGAGCTTTCCAACGCGCCGAGGTCCGGTGCGGCTCCGAGCGTCACGCGCGCGGCGAAGGACATCGGTGCGACATATTGCTGCGTCACGTCGTTCGCAGGCAACACGCCGGGGGCGAGCGGTCCGGCGGCGTCGAGCGAGTTCGCGCCGGAGAGCAGGCGATAGTCCTTGTTGGCCATGTCGGCGAAGCCGGGGTTGTTCGCGCCGTTCGCGTCACCGACGATGAGGTTCTCCGTGCCCACGAGCCGGCCGAACCACGCGTGGCCGGGGCTGTCCTTGAGCCAGCTCGGGCTAATCCAGTTCTTGCCGAGCACCAAGCTGCCCCCGCCGTTGGCATTGCTGCCGCCGGTGTTGAAATACATCGCGTTGTAGATGCTGCTCTGCACCGAGGTGTCGGCGTAGAAGATGTTGTTGCGGCAGTCCACGGTTTCGTAGGTCTGGTTAGTCCCGGCGTAAGTTTGGTCCGGCAGGAAGAAGAGCGCGACGGCCTTGTGATGGCTGACAATCGTGTTGTGGTAGAAGTGCAACGTGCCGCGATGCTGCGCGGCGTAAAAGTTCGGCCCGTTGAACGCCCCGAAGAACACCATGCTGATGCTGCTCGCGTAGTCCCGGATGGTAATGAGGTTGCCGTAAACGTAGGAGTCGAGGTAGTCGGGCTGCACATCAATGAAACCGCTGCCACCCTGCGGGTCCGCTAGGTTCAGCACGTTGGATTCACCGGTCATGTCGAAGTCGTTGTAGCGGATGATTTGACCGGAGGAGCGATCCTTGATGGCCACGCCGTAAGCGCCCGCTCGCAGCGCGCCGAAGCGGTTGTATTGGTAAATGACCCCGACGCTCTCGGTATAGCAGTGGTGGTCGTGGTAGCCGTTGTTGAGGACGACCGTCGGGTTGTTCGGGTTCATCGTGACGGGCAGCGAGTTGTCGTGGAAATAATTCCGTTCAATCAACAGTCGGGCGGAACTCTGCGCCGGGCCGTTCTTCGAGTTGGCGAAGAGGCCGTTGCCGCAATTGCTGATCTCGCAACCGCGCACGGCGAGGTCGTGCGCCCATTCGATGTAGATTCCGCAGGAGAAGTTATCATAGCCGCGCACCGTTCCGAATTGGTCCGTATAGGTAATGCTATTGTCGGAAGTGAAGAGCGCGTTTCGGATGTCGAGGCTTTCAATGTCCACGTAGCTCACATGATAAACCCCGTAGGTGTAGCCGGTCTTGCGCGGGCTGACGACGATCACGCCCAGATCGGAGAAGACATTGCTGCGCCAGTCAATCGAGGGATCCTCCACGGCGTCCTTGCCATCAAGGATGGGCAGCGCGCCCGTCACGGGGTCGGGGATGCCACGGATGACAATGCGGGCGTTGGCCGTGCCGTTGGCAGAGATTTGAATCTTCTCCTTATAACCGCCGGGCTTGGCGTGGATGTTCACGATGTCGCCGGGCCGAAGCGTGGCCCACGGAACTTCGCGCAACAGAGCACGCGCCTGGCCGGGGCCTACGTCGTAAGTCGTGCCGCCGGCGGGCGGGGTGGTGGCCCAGCTAGTTTGAGCACCCAACCCGAGCACCGTCAGCAGCGCGAAGCGGGCAAGGAACCTCA
>JAYTIO010000495.1:0-1704 GCA_043731805.1 Pedosphaera sp.
ATCGTTGGTCAGCTCGAAGAATTCGAGCGCGGGCGCTCCGTGACTGGGTGCGCTGCGATGGGCGATGAGCGCCACATCGGCGGTGCTCATCCCCAGTGATGTCAGAAACGCCGGACAGAACAGCGCATTGGTCACGGCCACCAGATCGGGCACGGAGCGCCATGACTCCGTGAGGCGGTCGTCGAGACCCAGTTGCTTCACCACGGCGGCGATGAGTTCGGGGTCCGTGCCTCGGAAGCCGTAGATCGCCTGCTTCACATCGCCGACCCAGAAACTGCCTTTCGCCAACTCGGCGAGCTTGAGGAAGATCGCCAACTGCATGGGGCTGGTGTCCTGGAATTCGTCCACCACCACCAAATCCAGTTCGCCCGTCAAGGCCGTCTGGACCGAGGGCAGCTCTAGCAATGCCAGGGTGCGCTGCTCCAAATCCGTGAAGTCGAGCATGCCGCGGCTCTCCTTTAGTTCTTGGAACTGCCGCAGCGTCCTGGCGGCCGCCGCGTAAAGGTGCCGGGTGTAGGCGCGGATGTCGCGGCGCAACGCGGGGTGCTCCTCGTAACGCGCAGCAAACCGCCGCACCGGCTCCGAGGCGGGGATGCTGGGCTTCGAGGGAACGGCCTTGGAGAGCCGGATCCGATCCGCCCAGGTCAACTCGCCCCGGTCCAGACTGCGCAAGGTCGCCCGTAGCTCATCGCAGTAGTCCCTCGTGCCTTTGGTGTCGTCGCCGTTGTTCGTGATGTCCTGCAACGACTTTGCTATGGCCGCCCGCCAGAGCTGGTCCAAGTCTTCGCTGGTCTCCGGCCCGAAATGCGCCAGCAGCTCCTCACAGCTTCGCTCGGCCATGCCGGGAAGGTCGTCGGCCTGGAAGCCATTCGAGCGGCTCAAGTCCACCAGCTTTTTAATGGTCTTTTTCCACGCGAGACCGGCGGGTTTGCCGTTCTTCAGTTGGTGCTGTGTCAACCGTTCGCCCAGTCGCTGGAGCTCCTGAATCTCCTCCCGGGAGAGCACCGACTCCAGGGCCTCGTTCAGCAGAATCTCCGCCGCGCCTTCGCCGAGCACCTCCAGCCGTGGCGAGATGCCCGCCTCGAACGCGAACCGCCCGAGCAACCGTTGGCAGACGCCATGCACGGTGCCGATGAGCGCCTCATCCATGCGTTGCGCCAGCGCCGTTTTCCCTTGGGCAAAGAGCCGACCCCGGATGCGCTCGGCCAGCTCGTGCGCCGCCTTCTTGGTGAACGTGGTGGCCACGAGGCCGGTGGGGCGGCAGGTGCCGTCGGCCAGCTTGGTGGCGATAATCTGGGTCACGCGGTGCGTCTTGCCCGTCCCCGCGCCGGCGCTGATGAATTGAATCTTCATTGTCCCTCCTTCCAGCCGGTGAGGGCGCTGAACTCGTTGTAGCTGGATTCCACATTGCCACCGGACCACCGCTCCACGGGCGGCAGGGAAGAGGGCAATCGTTCGTTGCCTTCCGTGGGTTCGGTCCCGGCCACGTTCACCTCGATGAAGCCCCGCTTGAGCAGGCCTTCACGCCACTTCCACACATCGGTGAACTCCTCCCAGCAGGTTCTCACGCCGATGGGTTGGCTCTCCGCCTGCACCTTCTGCGCGGCGGGGAAGAAGATCGTCTCCTGCGCAATCAGTTCCGCATCATTCAGAATGAAATAGGCCGCCGCCGGCCAGCGCCCGCCCTGAGCCTGGCTGCGGAGA
>JAYTIO010000496.1:0-6009 GCA_043731805.1 Pedosphaera sp.
GGGGCGAGGGCTTTGGGCTGGTCGAAGGTGAAGAGGAAGGGCGACGGGTGGTTGCGGCGGACTTCGAGATACAGGCTGCGGCGACCACGTCCGTCCAGCGGGCCATCCACGGGAGTGTAGTCGTCGCGCTGGCTGGGCGGAATCGTCACCGGCACGCCGGGGCCGAAGGGCGTGCGGTCGAGGCGACCGCTCGCGGCGAGGAGCGCGTCGCGGAGGGACTCGGCGTCAAGGCGTCGGAGCGGGGCGTGGGAGAGGAGGACGTTGGCGGGGTCGCGCTCGGCGGCGGCGGCGGACGTTTCACTGCTCAGTGCAAACGCACGGCTCGTGAGCATCAGCCGCAGCATCGCCTTCACGGACCAGCCTTGCGCGACGAACTCGCTCGCGAGCCAGTCCAGCAACTCGGGATGGCTGGGCGCTTCGCCGAGTTGACCGAAGTTGTCCACGCTGCGCACGAGGCCCGCGCCGAAGACGTGGTGCCACAGGCGATTCACCATCACGCGCGCCGTGAGCGGATTGCGGAGAACATCCTCGGCCAGCTCGCGTCGCCCGCTCGTGCGCGACTGATACGGCGCGGTGCCAAAGGCGGAGAGAAACTGTCGCGGCACCGGTGCGCCGGGCTTCAAGTGGTCGCCGCGCGGGAAGAACGGCGTCTCGAACGGCGGCGCTTCATCCGAGACGGCGACGACGCGGGTGGGGACGGGGACGCAGGCTTCCAGCTCGCGGAAGCGCGTGATGAGCACGGCCAGCGAGCCTCCCTCGCCCCCACCGGGGGAGAGGGAAGGAGGGTGAGGGGGTGGGGCGTGCGGAGTAGTGGGTGAGTCTTTCGGCGAGGGTGCGCCTTGCCCCCTCACCCCGGCCCTCTCCTCCGTTAGAGGCGAGGGAGAAGAAATCGCGGCGTTCTCGAGCAGGCCGAGGCGAAGGAGCGCGTTGAGGAAGTTGGCTTGCGCGTCGTCGCAACGGCCGGTGGCCCACGCGTCAATCGCGCGGCGGGTGGCGAGGACAAAGATTGGAGCGCGGACGCCCACGTCCTCAGCAGGCCCCGTGGGTGGAGCAGCGGCTGCGGACGTGGGCGTCCGCGCTCCATCTAATTCGCTCGGCCACGCGGGCTGTTCGGACGGCTTTTCGCCGTCGTGGAAAACCACCTTCGCGATGCCAGCAGCGGAGCGGCCATCGGTCGGCAGCTTCGCCGTGTCCTTCACGATGCCGAGGTAGGGATAGTCATCGCGCGGGACTAGTTCGATGTAGGCGCGGCGGTTCCGCCAGGTCTCCCGCACGGGCAGCGTGACCCAGCGGAGCGCGGAGCGGTCGGTGAGCTTGGGCGCAACTTGGGAGAAGAGCAGCGAGTCGCCTTGGAAATTCTCGATAACGAGGCGGACGCGGGCGTTGTTGTCGCCGGTGACGAGGGCGGCGATGAACTTGTTGGTGATGGTGAAGTTCGGTGAGCGGCACGTGCCAGGGTGTTTGTCGGAGAGCAGGTGGGAGAAGCGGCCAGCGGGGTAAATGGCGGAGAGGAGGTTGGAGCCGGTGGTGGTGAGGGAGAAATCTCCGGCGGGTGAATAGCGCGTGAAGCCACCGGTGGCGAACCAGCCGTTGTCCGCGCCGGTGGTGAAGTCGGCGAACGGTAGTGGGGCAGGCGTCCCGCTTGCCGGTAGTCTGCCAACCGTCCCGTTTGGCGCAGTGGCGTCCGGCAACCGGGACGGTTGCCCGACTGGTGAGGCAGCCGGGACGGCTGCCTCACTACGGAGCGCGCGCAGCAGCGGCGCGAGCGGGGATTTGTTTGTCTCAGCGGCGGCGAAGGCGTTGCGCCAACGGGTGACTTCGACTTCGAGTGGAGCGCGGACGCCCACGTCCGCAGTCGCTGCTGGCAGTGAGTTTGTGAGGTCTTGCGGACGTGGGCGTCCGCGCTCCATCGCGTCGGGCCACAGCTCGATTTGCTTGCGCCAAGTCGCGGCGAGGGTGGCGCGAATTTCGGCTTTCAACGTCGCCAACTCCGCGTCCTGCGCGTGCCGCTTCTCCGGCGCATCGAGCACGCGCATCGAGGTGCGGGTGCTGGCGAGGATGCTGTAGAGGCCGTGGAAATCCCGCTGGCTGATGGGGTCGAATTTGTGGTCATGGCAGCGCGCGCAGGAGACGGTCAGGCCGAGGAACGCCTTGCTCATCGCGTCAATCTGACTGTCCACGACGACGACTTCCTCACCCTTCACGTCCACCGGCGTCTGGCTGAACTCGACGAGCCGCCACCACGCCGACGCGAGCAGCGACTCGTGCAAGCCGTCGGCCCAGCGCGGCTTTTCGAGCAGGTCGCCAGCGACGTGCTCGCGCACGAACTGGTCGTAGGGGAGGTCGGCGTTAAAGGCGCGGATGAGGTAATCGCGGTAGCGCCAGGCGTGCGGGAGAAAGGCGTCGTGCTCCGTGCCGTGCGTGTCGGCGTAGCGCACCACGTCTTGCCAGTGGCGGGCGAAGCGCTCGCCGAAGTGCGGCGAAGCGAGCAGCGAGTCAACGAGGTTGCCGATTGCCGATTGCCGATTGTCGAATGAAGACGCGCGGCCGAATGCCTCGGTCTCTTCCACCGACGGCGGGAGGCCGGTTGCGATGAAGTGCAGGCGACGCGCGAGGGCGGGCGGGTCGGTGGGCGGGGCTGGGGAGAGGCCGCGTTCTTCCAGCTTTGCTAGGAGGAAACGGTCAATGGCGTTCATGCTCCAAGCGGCGTTCTTCGGCGTCGGGACGGCGGGGCGGGTGACGGGAAGGAAGGCCCGGTTGGGCTGGGCTGGCTGGGCGGCGAACGCGCTGGATGCGGTGAGCAGCAATGCCATGAGCAACGAAACGACGGCGACGCGTCGTGGCAGTTGGTTGGCTCGCGGAGTCACGAGAGCAGTGAACAAGATGGTAACGGTGACTTCAAGCTGCGGAAAAGCGGCGCTGAAGTTGACGCAGTCCAGAAGCTTCGCGAGGTCGTGGGATGCTGGGCCTCGCACCAGCGTCTGGCAGCGACTGCAATTCCGCCTCCTACCTCGGCGGCTACTTCCGCTCTGGGCGACCCTGGATGATGTCGCCCAGCCGTTGATTAAGCTTCTCCTGGTCGTTCGCAGCCTCGCCGATGGCACCGATGCTGTCGCCGACGCGGTTGAGGAGGTCGGCGCGTTTCTCGGCGTCGCTGACGACCTTGGCAGTGAAGTGTTCGCTCGCGCCGATGCCGGGGCCGGTCACGTTGTTGTTGTCGCGGGCTTCAATCCAGTATTCGAGCGTCGCGCCCTCGGGCGGCTTCGGGTTGAGCGCGCCGACTTTCCAATCGTAGCGGCGGCGCAGGGCGCGAGAGGGGGTCTCCAGCGTGAGTTCGATGCCCTTCTCCTCGCCGCCATCCACGGTGTAGCGGAGGAAGAGTTGCTTCACGGCGAAGTCGTCCACGGCCTCGAAGCCGATGAGGACGGTGGCGCGTTGCGTGATAAGGTCTTCCTTCCGCTCGGGGTAGGTGATGCGGACGACAGGCGCGCGGTCGGGCAGAACTTCGAGGCGATAGACCGCGTCATCCTTCGATCGAAAACCGTATTTGTCCTCCAGATGAATCGAGAAGCCGGTCAGTGCTTCGCTCGTGATAGGGATGCTCACCTGCACTTCGCGGGCGTTCTTTGGGTTGACCAGAAGCGGCAAGGTGATGAGCGCGGCGTTCGTCGAGCTGGTCACGAGCACTGCGCCTTTCGCAACTTCCTTCGTGGGCGTGAGCGTGAGGTTGAGCTTGCTGCCGACGAGCAGGGTCAGGTCGCCGAGCGAGCGGCGCACGGTGCCCAGGCCGGTGTAGTCAGGGTAGATTTGCAACGCGTCGAGCTTGGCAATACCGGGGCGCTCGACGGCCTCCACGCGCGCGGAGCGGGATTTGCCGTCGCCGATGTGGAAGGTGTAGTCGAACGTGTCCTGCACGTTCTCCATCGCCTGCGCGAAGTGCGCGCGGTTGGTCTGGCTGCCGTCGAGGAGGAACTCCTGCGTGCGTCCGGAGGTGAACTTGAGCACGAGCTTGGCGCGCTCGGGCACGACGCCTTTCGCGAGGGCGAAGAGGTTCACGTTGTCGCCGCGCGCGATGCGAATGTCCCCGCTGGTCTGGCCGATGCGAGTCTTGCGCGGGACTTCGACTTCGCGGGAGAGGAACGCGCGGCTCAACAAGTCGAGGCTGACTTCTTCGCCCTTCCAAAACACCACGCCGCCAATGCCGATGATAACCACCGCCCAGCCGACGAGGCGGCGGAGTTGGCGGGTGCAAATGACGCCGGTGAAGTCCAGCGGGCGGGCGATGCTCTCGGTCTCGGCGACGAGCGCGCGGACGAGCGCGGGGGCTTCGCCAGATTGGAGCGCGCCGGGGCGGGTGAGCTGAAGCGCGGCGATGAGGCGGGTGCCGAAGGTCGTATTGCCCCGCTCGACGAGGAGCGCGACGGCGTCGTCATCAGGCTGGCGGAGGAAGGGGATGAGGATGCGGTGCCAGAGGACGTGGCCGAGGGCGGCTTGGTAGCCGAAGAAGAGCAGGAACCGGAGGGCCCACGAGAGGTCAAGGAACCAGTCGAACAGCATCCCCGCGCCGAGCACTAGCACGCCGCCGCCGAGGAGCATTGCGATGCCGGAGCCGACTTCGACGCCGACTTTCTTCGAGCGCACGGCGGCGAGCTTGCCCGCGAGCAGGGCGCTCGGGGGGACGGCGGTGCGGTGTTCCGGGGCGGCGGTCATTTCAAGTGCGACAGTTTGCGGAGCACCCACTCCGTTGAGACGACACCGAGGAGCAGCAGGAAGTAGAGCGGGCTGGCCCACAGCTCGACTTCCATCGGCGAGCGGACGCGCTCGGTCTTGGCGCGGATGCTGTCGGGGAGTTGGAAGAGCGTTTCCTCGCGGAAGAACTCGCCGCCGCTGATGCTCGCCATCTCGCGGAGGAGCGGTTCGTTCATCGCGGTGTCGCCCAACTCGAAGCGCGGCGCGGTCACGTTGAAGTCCACGCGCGTGTCGGCATCGCTCTCGACGCCGAACTTGTAGCTGCCGGCGGCGGGCGCGATGAACTCGCCGCGATAGACGCCGGGCTGGTCGGTCACGGGGCGCAGGGAAATCTCCGTCGGGCCGCCGCCGTCGCCGGTGCGAATGGTGTAGGTGCCTTTGACAACGGGGTCGTTCACCGGCTCGAAGCCGGCGCGGTAGAGGCGCGCGTAAACAGCCACGCGGTCGCCGCTGACGAAGTTCTGCCGGTCGAGCGTGAGCTGCGTGCGGCGCGAACCGCCGGTCATGTGCGGCAGTGCGAGGCGTTGCGCAATCTGGCCCCAGAAAGTCGTGTAAATCTCGTCGCCCGTGTTCTTGCGCCAGCGCCAGGTGTTATCGGTGCCGACGAAGAGCGATTGGCCCAGGCCGTATTGCTGCACGGCGACGACGGGCAT
This sequence comes from Pedosphaera sp., assembly GCA_043731805.1. Lineage (GTDB taxonomy): Bacteria > Verrucomicrobiota > Verrucomicrobiia > Limisphaerales > SXTU01 > SXTU01. The sequence continues at coordinate 5,403 of JAYTIO010000496.1, forward strand.
CGGGCCGAAGCGCGAGGCCTTGAGCGGGTCGGGGTCCACGAGCAGGACTTCCGCACCGGGCTTGGCGCGGGAGACTTTCGCAACCCAATAGACCGGCGGCAGCAGCTTCCAGAGCGCGACGCTGTCTTCTTCGTTGTCGCCGAAGCGCAGCATCGTGGAGCTGCGGCCCTGCGCGGTGAGCGTGAGGCGGACGGGTTTGTCGGCGGTGCTTTCGGTGTTCACGGCGGCGGTGTTCACGGCGTCGAACTCGACGGGGAGAATCTGCTCGATGGGTGTGTTGCGCCACGCGTTCGGGCTGAAGCGCTTGCCCGCAACCATCAGGAACGAGCCGCCGAAGCGCGACACGAATTCATTCACGTTCCGCTGCTGCTCGGGCGTGAGTTGCTTCGGGTCCACGTCGCCGAAGACGATGAGGTCGAAGTTGAACAGTTCCTCTTTGTTGACGGGGAAGCGTTCGAGATAGGGCGAGTTGGCTTCACGCGCGATGGCCGGCGCACCTTCGAAGAGCACGCACTTCAGGTCCACGCGGCGGTCGCGCATGAACATCGCCTGGAGGTAGCGGAAGTCCCAGCGCGGCGACTGCTCGACAAGCAGCACGCGAATCTTC
>JAYTIO010000497.1:0-4202 GCA_043731805.1 Pedosphaera sp.
ATCATACGGCGGGACTTCAGTGATTTGCACGCTGGTCGCAGCGGGCCTGCTCCAAAACATCTACCTGCACCGCAGGTCTTATTAACCCACCATGAGTAATCGTTTCTCCAACCGTGGCGGCACGCGCCGCTTCCGCCCCACCGGCGGCCTCAACCCCAACGCCAAACTCGACGCCGCCGCCGCCCTGGCCCGCCTCTCCGCCATGGGCGGTGAGAAAATCACCGGCGACGAAACCGTCTTCGCGCGCGGCCGCCACGAGCACGAAATCCGTCGCTCGGAGAACCTCGCCGCCGGCCTCCCCGCCGAGGGCGAGGCCCACGCCTCCAAGCCCACCGGCCGCCACGACTACCGCGAGCCAAACCTCGAAGCGCCCGAGGAACTCCACGCCGAGGAGGAAGGCGACTTCAAGCCCGTCGAGGTCAAGGAACGTCCCAAAGGCCTCATGGCGACGCTCCGGCACGCCGCCCAAAAAGTCGTCACCAAGGTCAAGAAGATGATGAAGCCGGAGAAGAAGGTGCACAAAGAAGTCATCATCAACTCCGAGTCCCTCGAGACCCGCGTGGCCGTCTGCGAGGACGGCCGGCTCGAGGAGTTCACCATCGAGCGCACCACCGAGGAACGCCTCGTCGGCAGCATCTACAAAGGCAAGATTCGCAACTTGGAAGACGGCCTCAAAGCTGCCTTCGTGGACATCGGCTTCGAGAAGAACGCCTTCCTCCACTACTGGGACATCGTCCCCAGCAGCCTCGACAGCGGCGTCGAAATCGTCGAGCGCGAGAAGAAGGCTCCGGCCAAGGACGCGCCCCCAGTGAAGGCCCCGGAAAAACCCAAAGTCACCCAGAAGGACATCCCCAAGCTCTACCCCAAAGGCAGCGAGATCATCATCCAAGTCTCCAAAGGCCCCATCGGCACCAAAGGCCCCCGCGTCACCACGCACCTCGCCCTCCCCGGCCGCTTCCTCGTGTTGCTGCCCAACTCCGAGCAGTCCGGCATTTCCCGGAAGATTGAGAGCGGCGAGGAACGCCAGCGCCTCAAGAAAATCGTCCGCAAGATCAACATCCCCGACGGCATGGGCGTCATCATCCGCACCGCCGGGGAAGGCCAGCAGGAGCGTTACTTCGTCCGCGACCTCGCCTTCCTCCTCGAAGAGTGGAAGGCCGTGCAGGAGCGCATCAAGACCCAACCCCCCGCCACCTGCGTCTTCCAGGAACCCGACCTCATCGAGCGCACGGTGCGCGACTTCCTCACCGAGGACGTCGAGCGCATCGTCATTGACGACAGCAAGCAGTTCGAGCGCATGCAGGCCATGATCGGCAAAGTCTCCAAGCGCTCCATCGGCAAGGTGAAGCTCTACAACGAGCCGCAGCCCGTCTTCGACCGCTTCGGCATCAGCCGGCAGCTTGAAGCCACCTTCTCGCGCCAGGTCTCCCTCAAGAGCGGCGGCCACCTCGTCGTGGACGAGACCGAGGCCCTCGTGGCCATTGACGTCAACACCGGCGGCCACAAGAGCAAGGAACCGGACAAGGACAAGGAACAGACCATCACCAAGGTCAACCTCGAGGCCGCCGAGGAAATCGCCCGCCTCCTGCGCCTGCGCAACCTCGGCGGCCTCATCGTCCTGGACTTCATTGACATGCGCCACCGCCGCGACCAGCAGGCCGTTTATCAGCGCATGAAGGACGGCCTCCGCCGCGACAAGGCCAAGACCCACATCCTGCCCATCTCCCAGCTCGGCCTCATGGAGATGACCCGCCAACGCCACACCGAGAGCATCCGCGCCACCGTTTATCACGACTGCGCCTACTGCAAAGGTCGCGGCAAGGTGAAGAGCGCCCTGACCATGAGCGTGGAAATCCAGCGCAAGCTCCAGGAAATCCTCAAGAAACGCCCCCGCGACGAGAGCGACTTCCAGCTCCGCGTCGTCTCCCACCCCACCGTGCTGGACCGCCTGCGCAAGGAGGACGAGAAAATCCTCATCGAGATGGAGAAGAAATTCTTCGGCAAGCTCACCTTCCGCGCCGACCCCGCGTTCCACGCCGAGCAATACAAAATCCTCAACGCCCTCACCAACGAGGAGTTGGCCAACGTCGGCGGCTGAAGCAGCGCGCTGCCGTTAGCACCCGCCCGTGGCGGCGACGAGGGCATCGCCGCCACGGTGCCTCAGGCCGGTTCAAGCCGAACTCCGAAGTTCAGCCGCGAAAGGGCGCAGAGAACACAAAGAAGCCGAGTTAGAACCGACTGGGACTGGGACTATTTCCACCCGTCCCACGCGCCTGACAGAAGCTTGGCTTTACGCTCTTTGTGCCCTTTCGTGGCCATCCCGTTTCGGAGTTCGGGTTCAATGCCCCGCTCTCGCGTCGCGTCCAACGCCGCACTCATGCTCACGCTGCAAAACCCCTCCCGCCGCCAGTTCCTCCGCGTGGGCGGCCTCGGGTTGGGCGGGCTCACCCTCGCCGACCTCCTGGCGGTGAAGGCCCACGCCAAGGCCAGCAAGCTCCCCCTCCGCGACAAGTCCGTCATCTTCCTGTTCCAGCACGGCGGTCCCTCGCAGTTCGAGACCTTCGACCCGAAGATGGACGCTCCCCGCGAGATCCGCTCCGCCACCGGCGAGATCCCAACCAAGATTCCCGGCATCACCTTCGGCTCCACCTTCGAGCGGCTTGCCCAGCTCAACGACAAGTTCTCCATCGTCCGCTCCTTCACCACTGGCGATGCCAACCACGACATCAAACCCATCGTCGGCCGCGATACCCTGCGCGCCAATATGGGCACCCTCTACTCCCGCGTCGCCGGCGTCCTGCGGCCCGACACCGCCATGCCCACCAACGTCGCCCTCTTCCCTCGCGCCGTGGACCCCGCGAGCGGCCCGCACATCACCCAGTTCGGCAACTTCGAGTCCGCCGGCGAGTTTGGTTCCGCCTACGCCCCCTTCGTCCCCGGCGCGGGCGGCGGCCTGCAAGCGGACATGAAACTCAACCTCCCCCAGGCCCGCCTCACCGACCGGCGCGAACTCCTCGCCTCCCTCGACCAATGGAAACGCCGCGCCGAGGCCAGCGGCGCGTTCGACGGCCTCGATGCCTTTCAGCAACAAGCCTTCGCCACGTTGGAAGGCGGCATCTCCGACGCCTTCGACCTCCGCAAAGAACACCCCCGCACCCTCGCCCGTTACGACACTGCGCCCCTCTCCTCCCGCGAGCGCTTCAGCCCCGCGTGGAAGAACCGTGAGCACTACGCCGACAACTCCGCCACGCTGGGCAAGCTTCTCCTATTGGCCCGCCGCCTCTGCGAGCGCGGCGCCGGTTTCGTCACCGTCACCACCAGCTTCGTCTGGGATATGCACGCCGACGGTAACAACGCCCCGATGACCGTGGGCATGGACTACGTGGGCCGTCCCTTCGACCACGCCGTCTCCGCCTTCATCGAAGACTGCGAGGCGCGCGGTCTGCGGGACAAAATTCTCCTCGTCTGCTGCGGCGAGATGGGCCGCACCCCCCGCCTCAATGCCAAGGGCGGCCGCGACCACTGGGGCGGCCTCGCCCCGCTTTTGCTCTATGGCGGCGGCCTCAAGATGGGCCACGTCATCGGCACTTCCTCCCGCGACGGCGGCTCCCCAGCCGACAACCCCGTGACCCTGCAAAACCTCCTGGCCACCGTCATGCACACCCTGCTGGATCTCGGCGAAGTCCGCGTGCTGGACGGCCTGCCCAAGACCCTCCAGGACACCCTCACCGGCGGCGAACCGATCAAGGGGTTGGTCTAGTTTCTCAAGCGAAGGAACCCTTTAGGAAGCTACCCGGACGCCAGCAAGCACGGCTTCGCGTCGCTTCCGAGGAAGGGTGGTGGCCGTAGGCCGGCGCGCGGACGGTCTCCGCCCGCAGCGGTTTCGCCTCACGAGCGGGTTGGAATCTGCAACACCTGCTCGTCCCGACTCCACTTCGACCAGCGTTTCAACTGCGGAGATTAGGTTCAACCCGAACTCCGAAGTTGAGCCGCGAGCGGGCGCAAAGAACACCAAGGAGTCGCGCCGGGGAAGGGGCTGGGACCGGGACTTTTTTAGCCGAACCGTTTTCCTGCCAGCGGCTTGGTTGCGCGCTCTGGGCGCCCTTTAGCCCTACTTGGCGGATTCGGGAGGTGGTGATGGCTATTTGCAGGGGTTTTCGGGGGCGAAGGCCCCGAAGTCTCCACTACAGGGCCAGGGCGGC
>JAYTIO010000498.1:0-3836 GCA_043731805.1 Pedosphaera sp.
GGGGGCGTGGAGGATGCAGGGGTCAATGAGCCAGCCGGAGCCGACCTTGAGGCGGTAGGCTTTGGAGAGGTCGAGGATGCCGTTGTCGCCCTTGTTCCAATTCGCGAGGCACTGGCGAACCTGCGCCTTGGTCGTGCCGGGCTCGAAGCCCATGAAGGTATAGGGAAAGTTGTTGCCCACATTGTTGTGCTGCGGCGGGAAGTAGTAGCTCTCGGGCTTGCCTTCCTGGCCGACGAGCTTGGCCTGCTTGGCGGACTGGTGCATGTGGTGGGGAATGGGGCCCATGTTGTCGAAGAACTTCGAGTAAACGGGCCACTTGCCATACTTCTTCCAGATGCTCGGGCCGACCAAGGTCGCGCCGCAGTCCTCCACCGCCTGTTTGAGGGTGAAGCGCTCGTTGCCCACGACGCAGTAGTTCAAGCCCTCGTCCGCCGCGCGCCCTTGGTTGGCCGTGACGGTGGTGCTGGCGAACCAACGTTCGGCACTGCCGCCGCGGGTCAGGCCGTAGGCGTAGGTGGCGTCGGGGTGCAGCTTGATGCGCAGGCCGGGCTGGAGGAAGGAGCGCGGCACCCACGCGGGCGCGAGGCGGAGCAGGCCGCCGGTGCGGGAGAGTTCGGCCCCGACCTTGGCGGCGGTGTTCTTCTTGATGGTCTTGAGCTGGGCGACGGTGTTCATGAGTGAGGTTGAAGCGATGAAGAGTTGAACAGTTAAACAGATGTCGTGAAACGCGGGGGGAGCTTATCGGCAGAAAATCAAGGCCTTCAAGACTCTTCTCCGTTGCCCGGTAGCGGCACTCGGTGAACGCCGGGCTGGGCGTTCGGCGGTCACAGACCGCCGCTATAGTCACGTTCTTGCCAAGCCGCCGGGCTCCCCGCAGCATTCCGCCCATGGACTTCCGGGACAAAATCATTCCCTTCGCCAACATCGCGGCATGGCGCGAGGGGTTGCGTGCGGCGGGCAAACGGCTGGTCGTGACCAACGGCTGCTTCGACATTCTCCACGCGGGCCATGTCACCTACCTCGCGGCGGCGCGCGGGCTGGGCGATAAGTTGCTCGTCGGGCTGAACAGCGATGCTTCCGTGCGCGCGCTCAAGGGCGCGGGCCGTCCGGTGAACCCCGAGGGGGACCGCGCCACAGTGCTCGCCGCGCTCGCGGCGGTGGACGGGGTGTGCCTGTTCGAGGAGGTGGATGCCATGCGCCTGCTGGCCGAGGTGCAGCCCGACATCTACGCGAAGGGCGGCGACTATACGCTCGAGACCATCAACCAGCCGGAGCGCCGGCTCATCGAGGGCTTCGGCGGCAAGGTGGTCATCCTCCCCGGTGTGCCCGGCCGTTCCACCAGCAACGTGCTGGCGAAGATTGCGAAGGGTGAACGTGCCGGCGACTTGTAGTCGCCGTCATTCGTCCGTCAAGGCAGCGGCGACTGCAAGTCGCCGGCACGACGCGACGTTGTCCTACTTGACGCTTCCGCTACAGTCCGCGCGTGGGCAACAGCGTCAGCCAGACTTTCACCGAACGACCCTTCTGGGCCGCGCTGCCCGGCGCTTGGCATCCCCTGTGTGGCAGCTTCAGCGGCATGGGCTGGAGCTTCGAGTGGCACGACTTCGAGTCGGCGACGCGCGTGGAGTGGGGCAAAAGTTTTCATCCGCAAGGGTTGGAGGTTTGCCTGAACTTGGCGGGCACGGGGCGGCTCGTGACGAGGAAAGGGGAGCTCGACGTGCGCCCGGAATCCGCCGCGCTCTACCTCTGCGGCGAGGCGCCGGTGAACGCGTGGCGCGAGGCGGGGCAGCGGCATCAATTCCTGACAGCGGAGTTCAGCGTGGACTTTCTGCGGCGCAATCTGCCGCGTGGCATCGGCCAGGTGCGGCCCTTCGTGCAGCGCATTCTCGACGCGAAGAAACCTGCGGCTGCCGTAGAGGCCAGCTTGCCGTTGACGCCGCGCCTGCGGCTGCTGGTGGCGGCGTTGCGGTCCCCACCAGTGAGCGGCGCGGCCCGGACGATGTGGTTCACGGCGAAGGTTTATGAGGTGGCGGCGGAACTATTCTTCGACCACACGGCGGAGGAGTCGCTGTTCTGCACGCGGCAGACACACGTGGCGCAAGAGCGCGTGGAGAAGGCGGCGGCGGTCGTCCGTGCGAATCTGGCCGAACCGCTGACGCTGGAGGAGCTGGGCCAGCGCGTCGGGTGCAGTCCGTTTTATTTGAGCCGCACGTTCTCGGAGCAGATGGGCATGACGCTGACGCAATTTCTCCGGCAGGTCCGGCTGGAGCGCGCGGCGGAGCTGCTGCGCTCCGGCAAGTTCAACGTGACGCAGGCCGCGCTCGAAGTCGGCTACTCCAGCGTAGGGCATTTCAGCACGGCGTTCCACGAGACGTTCGGGTGCTGCCCGGGGCTGTATCCGCTCCAGATGCCAGCGCAGCAGGCGGACAAGGAGTGACGTGCCGAAGCCGGCGCAAGTCGGCGCAAACTTTCCGCAAGCCGACGGAAGCAGCGTGGCCGGCGACTCCGTAGTCTCGCGGCGCATGAAAAAATCCAAACTACTTGTGCTGGCGCTCCTCGCGGGCTGCCTGCCCCTCACCCACACGCGCGCCGACGAGCGTCGCTTCACCTACACCTACGAACCCGAAGTCCTGCCCAAGGGCGCGATGGAGTTCGAGCAGTGGGTGACGCTCCGCACGCAGCGCACCAAGGGCGGCGATGTGCAGCAGGGGAACTTTACGCGCTGGCAAATCCGCGAGGAGTTGGAATACGGCGTGACGGACCGCTACTCGGTGTCGCTCTACCTCAATGCCGAGGCGACGAGCTTCAAGGACCACAGCGCCACCCCGCCGGCAAGCAGCTCCACCACTGAGTTCACCGGCTTCTCGATGGAGAACCGCTACATGGTGCTCAACCCGGCCACCCACCCCGTCGGCCTCACGCTCTACTTCGAGCCGCGCTTCTCCGGCAGCGAAGCGGAGTTGGAGCAAAAGATCATCATTGGCCAGCGGCACGGGGACTGGAAGTGGGCCTTGAACCTCAGTCACGCCATCGAGTGGAAGAACGACTTGCACGACAAGGAAGGCGAGCTGGAGTTGTCGTTCGGCATCTCTCGCGATCTCAACAAGCACTGGTCGCTCGGCCTGGAATTCCTCAACACCAACGAGCTGCCCGAGTATCGCCGGTGGGAAAACACCGCGTGCTTCCTCGGGCCGGTCGTGAACTACCGGCAGGAGAAGTGGTGGGCCACGCTGACGGTCCTGCCGCAAATCTACGGGCGCAACTTCCTCGGCAACCCCGACAACAACCGCTCGCTGGACCTTGCCGGACATGAGCGGGTGAACCTCCGGCTCATCGTCGGTCTCAGTTTCTGATGCATTTCAAAGTTCACGCGGCACTCGTGGCCGCCGCAGCGCTGGCCGGTTGCGTCACTGGGCCGCACGGCTCGGACGCAATCATGCCGGCCCCGGCGGAAGCCGCAGTCGCAGCGGCACACGCCGGGATGGCGACTGCCGACATCGCCCGCGCCGCCGACCTCTACCCGCTCAAGTGCGCGAAGTGCCACAAGTTCTACGACCCGTCCGCCTACAGCGACAACGAGTGGTCGGTGTGGATGACGAAGATGAGCAAGAAGTCCCGCCTTGAGCCCGACGAAGCGGAGGTGCTCGCGCGGTATCTAAACGCCTCGCGTGCGCCTCGCGTTCCTCAAGGGCAAGCCCCCAGCCGTAGCCGCACCCACCGAGCCGGCATCTATGGCAATTTCACCGCCTCCAGCGCCCCGTGTGGTTCCCTCTGCCACCGCCCGACACCCTAAAACCCGCAGTTGGATTTGCCGCGAAAGGGCACACAGGGCACAC
>JAYTIO010000499.1:0-4318 GCA_043731805.1 Pedosphaera sp.
AGCTGCTCGGGGCCTTGCGCCGCGCGGAGCTGATGACGAACGACAAGTCTAACTCGGTGAAGCTGGCCTTCACGAAGAACAACCTCACCATCACGGCCAACACGGCGGACGTGGGCGAGGCGCGCGAGTCCATCGCCATCAACTACAAGGGCAAGGACCTCAGCATCGCGTTCAACCCCGGCTACCTGATGGACCCGCTCAAGGTGATCGAGTCGGATGAAATCTTCCTCGAACTCTCCGACGAACTCAGCCCCGGTTCGGTGAAGATCAACACGGCCTTCCATTACGTGCTGATGCCGATGCGGATGACCTAGGCGGCGAACGGGAAGCGGTTTTTTGCCGCGAAAGGGCGCAGAGGGCGCAGAGAAGAAGGCATACGCTGTCCGTGCTTTGCTAGCTTCCTTTGCGTTCTCTGCGCCCTTTCGTGGCGATTCCATTTCCGTAGCTACGCCAGCACGCCCTTGACGACGCTGCCATGCACGTCGGTCAGCCGGAAATCTCGGCCCGCATGGCGGAAGGTGAGGCGTTCGTGGTCGAAGCCCAGGAGGTGGAGGATGGTCGCCTGCAAGTCGTGGACGTGGACGGGATTCACCTCGGCCTTGAAGCCAAACTCGTCCGTCGCGCCATAGACCGTGCCGCCCTTCACGCCGCCGCCGGCGAGCCAGGTGGTGAAGCCGTGGTGGTTGTGGTCACGGCCGTTAATCTTGCCTTGGTTCGAGCCGGGTGTGGGCAGCTCCACCGTGGGGGTGCGGCCGAATTCCCCGCCCCAGATGACCAGCGTGTCGTCGAGCAGGCCGCGTTGTTTCAAGTCTTTCAACAGCGCGCCGATGGCTTGGTCGCATTGCTTCCCGAGCCGCCGGTGATTCACCTCGATGTCGTCGTGGCTGTCCCACGGCTGGCCTTCGCCGTGCCAGACTTGGACAAAGCGCACGCCGCGCTCGACGAGCCGCCGCGCGGTGAGAATCTGCCGCGCCTGGGTGCCCTCGCCATACATCGCGCGGATGTGCGCGGGCTCCTGGCTGATGTCGAAGGCGTCGGCGGCTTCCATCTGCATCCGGTAAGCCAGCTCGAAGGACGCGATGCGCGCCTCGAGCTGCCCCTCGCGGGCGCGGGCGGCGGCGTGGCGTTCGTTCAACGCGCGGAGCAGGTCGAGCTGGGCGCGTTGCTCAGGCAGGGCCAACTGCTTGTTGGAAATGTGCTCGATGAGCCGTTCGATGCGGGTCTCGGCAGTGTTGAGGTAGGTGCCTTGGAAGACGCCGGGGAGAAAGGCGCACTGCCAGTTCTGCGACTCCTGAATCGGGTAGCCGCCGGGGCACATGGCGATGAAGCCGGGCAGGTTTTGATTCTCCGTGCCCAGACCGTAAGTCACCCACGAGCCCATGCTCGGGCGCGTCTGGCGGGCGTCGCCGCAGTTGAGCAGCATCAGCGAAGGCTCGTGGTTCGGCACGTCCGCATGCATCGAGCGGATGACGCAGATGTCGTCCACGCACTCGGCGGTCTTGGCGAAAATCTCGCTGACCTCGATGCCGCTGCGGCCGTATTTCTGAAACTTGTAGGGCGAGCGGAAGGCCGTGCCGGTGCGGCGTTCAGTGCGCAGCTCGTAAGGCAGCGTCTTGCCGTGATGTTGGTCGAGCGCGGGCTTGGGGTCGAACGTGTCCACGTGCGACGGCCCGCCGTTGAGGAAGATGTGGATGACGCGCTTAGCGGTCGCGGCGAAGTGCGGGGCCTTCGGGGCGAGGGGGGAACTGCTGTTCACCTCGGCCTGGGCAGACGACAAGCCCAGCTCGCCAAAGAGCGCGCCCATGCCGAGCGCGCCCATGCCCATGCCGCAGCGGTTGAGAAACTCGCGCCGAGTGAGGGCGAGGTGGTCGGGGCGCAGTCCGTGATGACGCATAGCGGTGAAACTGACTGGCCCCAGAGTCGCCGGCTTCAGCCGTGGCGTCGAGAGGGCAAGCACGCCAGTGTGCCGGGCAGAATGTTACCAAGCCCGCCTCCGGTCTTTCCCTGAGGAGAAAGGTGCTCCGGCTTCACAATCGCTTTACACTCGCCTGCTTCACTAGCTCTGTGAACACGCTGCACCGCCACCGCACTCAGGTCGGCTTGCGACTCCGGCGACGGGCATTCAGTCTTGGCGTTACCCAGTTCGGCAATCTATAAACCACCATGCAACGCCTCCACCAACTCGCGCTCTCTGACGAGGGCTTCGTCTTCGACCCGCAGACGGGCGATAGTTTCCAAGTCAGCGAGACCGGCATGGTCGTCATGCACTCACTCAAGGAAGGCCGCAACGATGAGGAAATCGCGCAGCAACTCGTCGCGCACTTCGAGGTCGCGCTCGAAGAGGCGCGGCGCGATTGCACGGACTTCCGCAGCCAGCTCAAGAACTTCGGCCTCGCCTGACATGAAGGATCTCGCCATCGGCGTCTCCGGCATCAATGCCGTGGACAACCCCGGCCCCGGCATCGGCGTCGCGCGCTCGCTCAAGGAGGACGCCAGCCTGAACGCCCGCATCATCGGCCTTGCCTACGACGCGATGGAGCCGGGCATCTACATGGACTGGGTCGTGGACCGCTCGTTCATCATGCCCTATCCGTCGGGCGATGGCGGGGCTTACTTCGACCGGCTCGCCTACATCCGCGAGCAGCACGGGCTGGACTTGATCATCCCGAACTTCGACGCCGAGCTGCCGCTCTACGTCAAGCGCGCGGATGAGTTGAAAGCTCTGGGCATCGCGACGTTTCTGCCTTCGATGGAGCAGTTCAAACTGCGCGGCAAGGACAAGCTCGCCGAGGTCGCCGAGCGCATGGGCATCAAGCTGCCGAAGACGAAGGTCTGCACCTCGCTGGACCAACTCATCGCCGCCGTGGACGAACTTGGCCTGCCCGTGATGGTGAAGGGAAGTTTCTACAAGGCTTACGCCGCCTACACAACCACGCAGGCCGTCTCGCACTTCCACGCGCTCGTGGCGGAATGGGGTTATCCGATCATCGTGCAGAGCATCGTCGTCGGCGAGGAACTCAACGTCATCGGCCTGGGCGACGGCGAGGGCGGCTCGCTCGGCACGGTGGGCATCAAGAAAATCAGTGTCACTGCGCTGGGCAAAATCTGGACGGGCGTGACCATCAAGCACGCGGCGATGATGGAGGCAGCGAACCGCTTCATCCGCGAGCTGAAGTGGCGTGGGCCGTTCGAGCTGGAGTGCATCGTGAAGGGCGACGAGGTGTATCTCATCGAGATCAACCCGCGTTTCCCCGCGTGGGTGTATTTCGCGACCGGCGTCGGCGTGAACCTCCCCGCCCGCCTCGTCCGCCGCGCGCTCGGCGTGGACCAGCCGCCCGCGCCGGACTACGAGGCCGGCAAGCTCTTCGTCCGCTACAGCTACGAGCTGGTGACGGACATGGTGAAGTTCCAGCAAGCCGTGACGCGCGGGGAAGTGGCTTGAGCCACAGATTTGCACAGATGAAACACAGATGGGAAACGAACGCACTGGAGCGCGGACGCCCACGTCGGCAGCAAGCCACGCATTGGCATAGCGGTTGGTTTCCTTTCAACGCAGAGACGCAGAGAACGCAGAGCTGCGCAGAGGAAGAAGTTTTCAAGCTCTGCGAACCTCTGCGTTCTCTGCGTCTCTGCGTTGAGGAGAAGCGCTCCGCCTTTAACTCACGCTCGGCTCTCGCACACTTGCTGCGGACGTGGGCGTCCGCGCCCCAATCAGCGTTGCGGCCCCACTCCAGCCTGAACCATCCGACCTAAGCCCCATTCCCCATTCCCCATCTCTATGACCAAACGCCCCTACGAAAAACCCGTCATCAACAAGCTCCGCTCCGGCTTGATGAACAAGTTCGGCTGGAGTCCCGCCTACGCCCGCAAGGTCCGCACCGCCATTGACGGCGTGAGCATTGACGAGCTGTGCGGCCAGTTCGGCTCGCCGCTCTTCGTTTACTCCGAGCGCACCGCGCGGCGCACGTATCGGCAGATGTTCACCGCGTTCTCCACGCGCTATCCGAATGTCGAGTTCGGCTGGAGCTACAAGACGAATTACCTCCAGGCCATCTGTGCGCTGATGCACCAGGAGGGCGCGATTGCCGAGGTCGTCTCCGCGATGGAATACGACAAGGCCCGCCTGCTCGGCGTCCCCGGTGAGAAGATTATTTTCAACGGCCCGCACAAGCCGATGGCCGCGCTGGAGAAGGCCGTTGCCGACGGCGCGGTCATCAACGTGGACAACCTCGACGAAATCGTGGACCTCGAGACCGTCGCCAAAAAACTCAACCGCACCGTCCACGTCGGGATGCGCCTAAACCTCGACGCCGGCATC
>JAYTIO010000500.1:0-7614 GCA_043731805.1 Pedosphaera sp.
CCTTGGAGCACCACCTTCCGCGTGTAATCGCGCTCCGAGAGGATGCCGAGCAAGGTCTCGCCGTCCATCACCAGCACGCAACCGATGTTGCGGTCGGCCATGAGCTTGATGGCGTCGAAGACGGTGGTGTCGGGCGTGACCGCGTGGACGGGGATTTGGCCCTTGTGCTGGAGGATGGTGGCAACGGAGGCGGAGATTTCCATAATGCGTAAGGATTGAAGGTGGCTGTGGTGTCTCACCGAATTAAGCCGATCCCAGCGGGATGCTCAACCCAAATTTCCCACTCATTTCAAATTCGCAACCGCGCTACCACCGCGTCGGCATCGAAGACGCACCCGCCCCACGTCCCACCGCTGACGGCTTGGAGCGCGGCCCAGAGCTTCGTGTCGTCGGGGAGATTCTCGTTTGGCTTCAAATCGTCGCGGGTCGGGCGCTGTGCGAGGAGGGCCGCGCCTTCTTCCGCGCTGAACGTCCGTCCGCCCTCGCCGATGAAATCCACGCTGCCGGTGTTCGTGTTGCGGTCCACGACGATGCGGATGAGGTCGCCGTCGCGGAGCTTGCCGAGCGGGCCGCCGGCCAGCGCTTCTGGGCCGATGTGGCCGAGGCACGCGCCCGTGCTCACGCCGCTGAAGCGCGCGTCCGTGAGGAGCGCGACGTGTTTGCCGAAGGGGAGGAACTTGAGCGCGCTGGTGAGTTGGTAAGTCTCCTCCATGCCCGTGCCCATCGGGCCGCAGCCGGCGAGCACGAGGATGTCGCCTGCCGCGATGCGCTTCTCCTTGATGGCTGCGATGGCCGCGCGCTCGCTGGTGAAGAACTTCGCCGGACCCTCCTTGCGATACACGCCGTCCGCATCCACCACGCTCGGGTCAAGCGCCGTGCTCTTGATGAGCGCGCCCTCGGGCGCGAGGTTGCCACGCGGGAAAGTCACGGTGCTCGTCAAGCCGCGCTCCTTCGCGCGTTCGGGGGAGAAGATGACTTCGTCCGGGTCCACGCCGTCCTGCGCGCGGAGCAGTTCGCGGAACTTCGTGCGGCGCTCGGAGGTTTCCCACCAGTTCAAAACTTCGTCCAGAGTCGCGCCGCTGGCGGTGAGGACGCCGGTGTCCAGCAGGCCCAGCCGTCGCAGGTGCAACATCACTTCAGGCACGCCGCCCGCGAGGAACACGCGCACGGTCGGGTGGTGAACGGGGCCGTTGGGCAGCACGCTCACGAGGCGCGGCACGCTGCGGTTCACGGCAATCCAATCCTCGACCGTCGGGCGCTTCAGCCCGGCGGCGTGCGCGATGGCGGGGATGTGGAGGAGCAAGTTCGTCGAGCCGCCGAAGGCCGCGTGGACCACCATCGCGTTGCGAATCGCGGCGTCGGTGAGGATGTCGCGGGACTTGAGGCCGCGTTGCTCCAACTCAACCAGCGCGCGTGCGGAGCTCACGGCGAGTTCCGTCCAGACCGGTTCTCCCGACGGCGCGAGCGCACTGTGCGGGAGCGAGAGGCCGAGGGCTTCACCAACCACTTGCGACGTCGCCGCCGTGCCGAGGAACTGGCAGCCGCCGCCCGGCGTGCCGCACGCGCGACAGCCCAGATCCGCCGCCTCGGCGAGCGAGATGAGGCCGTGCGAATAGCGCGCGCCGAGCGTCTGCACCGCGCCGGCGTCCTCGCCGTTGCTGGGCGGGAGCGTCACGCCGCCGGGCACGAGCACGCTGGGCAAGTCGCGCATCCCCGCGAGCGCCATCATCATCGCGGGCAGGCCCTTGTCGCACGTCGCGATGCCGAGCACGCCGTTGCGCGTGGGCAGCGAGCGGATGAGCCGGCGGAAGACGATGGCCGCGTCGTTGCGATACGGCAGCGAGTCGAACATCCCGGCCGTCCCCTGCGTGCGCCCGTCGCACGGGTCGGAGACACAGCCGGCGAAGGGGATACCTTTCAGCCGCTTGAACTCCTTCGCCGCCGCCTCGACGAGCAGGCCGATTTCCCAATGCCCCGTGTGATACCCCAGCGCGATGGGCGAGCCATCCGGCGCGCGGCGGCCGCCCTCGGTGCTGAGGATGAGGAACTGCTTGCGGCCCAGCTCGGCGGGGTTCCAGCCCATGCCGGCGTTCTGCGTCCAGCCGAAGAGATTGCCGCTGGGCTGGTGCAGGAGCATGTCCGCGTCGAGCGGGAGCGTGCCGCTGGGGCCGGGGGCCTTGGAGCGGATTTGATAAGTGCGGCCGGAGTCAGACCCGAGCAATTCATTCAGCGAAGCCATGCGGGAGAGTGAAGCAGTCCACGGAACGGGCGGACAGGTGAAAGCGGTGAACCCGCGCGGGCTGCGCGGTTCCCTCGCCCAGCGGGAGAGAAGCCACGATTCAGCAAGGCTCGCGATTGCAACCTCTGAACCCGTGCCGGCGATTTGCAAGCGCCGTCTGGCGGGTGGGGAATGCGAGGCGGCTTCGAACTACTGCTCCCCAAGGACGGCGGTTGCAAACCGCCGGCACGGGGCAGGGAGGGCCGGGGGGGGAGAAAGGCGGCGAGGCGCTTGAGTTTGTCCAACCCGCTGGGGCGAAGGTGGGCCGCCAGCGGTGAACGCCGTTGGTTCGGCCCAACTCGGCGATCCACCGCGCTGAAGACAACGTCCGCTTCAGTTTCCTCGTTCCGGCCTTAGCAGCCGGTCCGGGCAACTGGCCACATCCGTGAAATATCCGTTTGCATCCTGGCGGACGTGTGTTACAAACCGCGCTCCGTTCGGGCGGTCCGGATGGAAAAACTCTCTCAGAAGCCATGTCACAGCATCGCAGTCTCCGCGCCACCAGCACCCTCGGGGCGAAGCGCAACGTCCTGAAGCGCTACGAGCGCGTCGAGATTCTCAAGAAGGCCGGCAGTTGGAAGGAAGGCGACCGCGTCACCAACCTGCGCAAGACCAAGCCCCCGGTGTAACCGGCCGGCCCCGCGCCGCGCCCTCTGCTGAACCCCTTTTCGGGAAGCCGTCCGCCGCGAGGTGCGACGGCTTTCTTTCCTTGTGCAAGTCCGCCTCCAAAAATTTATCGCCGAAGCCGGCGTGGCTTCCCGCCGCGCTGGCGAACGGCTCATCGTCAACGGCTACGTCGAGGTCAACGGCAAGGTCGTCAAGGAACTCGGCACCAAGGTGGACCCGCTCCACGACGTGGTGAAGGTCGAGGGCCGCGTGCTCAAATCCAAACGCAAGATCTACGTCGCGCTGCACAAGCCGCGCGGCGTCCTCTCCACGCGCAGCGATGATCTGGAGCGGCGCATCGTGACTGATCTGCTCCCGAAGGAGTGGGCGCACCTGCACCCTGTCGGGCGGCTGGACCGGGACAGCGAGGGGCTGTTGTTCCTGACCAACGACGGCGACTTTACCCTGCGGCTCACGCACCCGCGCTTCGGGGTGCGGAAGTGCTACCGCGCCATTGTCGAGGGCCGCGTCGAGCCGGAGATGCTACGCCGGTTCATCGCCGGCATCGAGCACGAGGGCGAGACGCTCAAGGCCGAGCGCGCCCGCATCGTGGACGCGAACAACTCGCACAGCATCGTGGAACTCGAGCTCGCCGAGGGCAAGAACCGCGAGGTCCGTCGGCTCTTCGAGTCGCAAAGCCTGACGGTCGAGCGGCTCCAGCGCACGCAGATCGGCCCCATCCGGCTGGCGGAACTGCCCGAAGGCCGGTGGCGGGCGTTGACGGAGGCGGAGGTGAAGTCGTTGCTGAAGGGCTCGCTGCCGAGCGCTGCGTAGCCGCCGAGGTGAGGAGGCGGATGCTACGGAGCACGGAATGGTCCCCTCCTCCCCTCGGCGGCTACGGCTTCGCGTTGAGGTCGAAGCACGCCATCTCCACCGCGTTCCGCACGAAGAGTTTTCCGCCTGCGATGGCCGGGTGGTTCCACGTCTTGCCTTTGATGGCCGGGATGCGGGCGAGTTCCACATGGCGGTCGGGCAGGGCTTGCACGAGCGCGAGGTCGCCGTCGCCGCAGAGGATGATGAGGTGGCCGCTGGCGAGGAGGACTTGCCCGTAGCCGTAGCGCCCGTCCTTCCAACGCCGCTCGCCTGTCGCCGCGTCAAGGCAGACGAGAATGTCTTCATCGAGGCCGTAGAGGTGACCGTTGTGCAGCACGGAGCTGGTAAACTTGTTCTTAAGAAACTTGTTCCGCCAAAGCTCCTTTACCGTGAAGCCGCTCTCGCCCCGTTGCACCTCCAGCCCCACCGCGCCCGTGCCGTAGCCCGCGCTGAGGACCACGCGGTTCGTGCCGGTCACGATGGGCTGCGCGATGCTGTTGTCGAACTCGACGTGCCACGGGAAACGCCAGAGCGCCTTGCCATCCACGGGCGACACGCCGAGCAAGTGGCCGGCGCTGTGGACCAGCAACTGCCGTTCGCCCGCCAGCGTCACCAGCATCGGCGAGGCATAACCGGCCTTGTCCTCGTGCGCCCGCCACGCCAGCTCGCCGGAGACCTTGTCGTAAGCGATGAGCATCCGTCCGTCGCGGCCCTGGGGTTCGCCGGCGAGCACGAGCACCTTGTCCTCCACGATGAGCGGCGCGGCGCTGAGAGCGAAGTAGAGGTTCGAGCAACTGTGTTCCGCGAACAGGTCGTGCTGCCAGAGCAGCTTGCCCGTCGCGGCTTCGAGACAGCGGAACTGGCCCGTGCCGCCGATGGAGTAGAGCCGGCCTTCGTGCCAGGTCGGCGTCGCGCGCGGGCCTTCGCCGCCCATCCATTCCTGGAAGTGCGCCGCGTAGCTGTGCGCCCAGACCTCCCGGCCGGACTCGACTTCGTAAGCCGTCACCGCCTCCTGCTCACGCCGCTGCTCGATAGTGAACGCCAGCCCGTCCGCCACCACGAACGACGCGTAGCCGCCGCCGATGGGCTGCTTCCAGAGCAGCTTGGGCGGCGACTTCGCCCAGCCCACGTTGATGGCTTGCTCGGTGTAGTGGCCGTCGCGCTGCGGCCCGCGGAAGTCGGTCCAGTAGGGCGGGGCGGTGGTTTTCGCGGCGGGCGGCGCAGGCTTGGCGGTGGGAGAAACGCGCGTGGCTGCGCGGGCCTTCTCCAGCCGGGCGTAGTCGGTGACCTGCCAGGTCGGAATCGGAATGGGACTGCCCTGCATCTCGAAGCGCAGGTCCGTGAACTTGTGCAGCAGGAACAAAATCGCCGCCGCGTAAGGCAGCGTGAAGAGCCCGATGCCCAGCGTGCCGAGCAGCTTGCGCCCGCGCATCGCCGGGCCACGCCAGAGCAGCCATAAGCCGGCTGGTGGAAACGCCAGCGTGGCGAGCCGGAGCTGGCGGGCAGCGGAGGGAGCGGGCGTGGTGGCGGATGGTTCTGCGTTCATGGCAACGCGGCGCAAGATAGCGGGTCCGTCCGACGCGTCCACGCCGAAGCACCTACCTCCGAAGCTTGAATCACCCGTCCCTGCCGCTACGGTCCCGCCAATGCGAAGCCCGTTCCTGACCGCCGCGCTGTCAGCTCTCCCCATCCAGTAGCATGGTTCACCTCCACCCCATCGCATCGCTGGATCACCCGGCGCTTCAGCCTTACCTCACCATGCGGCGGCAGGAGGAGCACCGGCAGCAGCGCATCTTTGTGGCCGAGGGCGAGAAAGTCGTGCGGCTGCTGCTGGCGAGCGAACTGGAAGTCATCTCGCTGTTGCTGGAGGAGAAATGGCTGGAGCCGTTGCAACCGCTGCTGGCTCGCCGGGCCGAGGCGGACATCCAGGCGTTCGTCGCGCCCAAGGCCGCGCTGGAGCAACTCGTGGGCTACCAGATGTATCAAGGCCTGCTGGCGCTCGGTCGCATCCCGCCCACGCCCACGCTGGCCGAAGTGTTGCAACGCAGTCAGTGCCCGCGCTTCTTCGCCGCCGTGGACGGCGTTGGGAACGCGGAGAACCTCGGCAGCCTCGTGCGCAACTGCGCCGCCTTCGGTGTGCAGGCGCTGCTCGTCAGCGAGACGTGCAGCAGCCCTTGGATGCGGCGGGCCGTGCGCGCCTCGATGGGCACGCTCTACGCGCTGCCCGTGGTGGAGCCGGTCTCGCTGCCGGCGGCCTTGCGCGACCTGCGGCTGGCCGGGGTGCGCTGCGTGGCCGCGCATCCACACACGGACCGGCGCACGCTGGCGCAGGCGGAGTTGAGGGGGAATTGCTGTCTCGTCTTCGGCAGCGAGGGTCACGGGATTTCCGCCGAAGTGCTGGCCGCGTGCGACGAGGCGGTGCTCGTCCCGATGGCGAACGGCGTGGACTCGCTCAACGTGGCCAGTGCCGCCGCTGTCTTCCTCTACGAAGCGGCCCGCCAGCGCGGGCGCGGGTGAGCCCCCGGCCGCGTGCCGGCCTTACTGCCCCACCGCCCGTTGCAGCCCATACTGCGCCTTGTTGAACTCGGCGATGGCGGCGACGTAATCGCTGCGGGCGCGGGTCAGCTCCTGCTCGGCGAAGATGTTTTCCAGCACGACGCCGAAGCCGCGTTCCTTGCGCTCGCGGGTGAGGCGGAAGGCTTCCTCCGCCGTGGCCAGCGCGCGTTTGAGCGTGGCGAGCTGGGCCGTGAGCGAATGCACGCGGGTGTGGCCCTCGACCACTTGGCGGATGACTTCGTCCTTCACCTTCTCCGCCCCGAGCGCGGTGGCGGCGAGCCGGGCGTTGGCGGACTGCTCGCGGGCGGAATCAAAAATCCCGCCGGGACCAAGCCGCCAGCCGAGCGTGAGCGCGACGCTCTCGGTGTCGCCGAAACTGCCCGTGCTGCTGCTGCGTCCGCCGCCGAGGCCGCCGAGGAACGCCTGCGCGCCGAGGCTAGGAATCAGCGGGCCAAGGGTCGCGGCGTCGCGATCCTTCTTCGCGGCTTTGGTGAGCGCCGCGCCTTGCTTCAGCTCGGGGCGCGCGGCCAGCGCCTGCGCCACGAGCGAGTCCAGCGCGGCGTTGGTAGCGGTCAACGTGAGCGGGAGCAGTTCGTTGTCGGCGGGGAGCAGGTCCACGGCGGGGTCGAGGCGGAGGAGTTGCGCGAGGCGGGCGGCGGCGAGGCGTTGCTGCTCGCGGGCCTGCTGGACGGCGAGTTGGTTGCGCTCGGCCTGGCCGCGTGCGCGGAGGGCGTCGCCCTTGAAGATGAGGCCCAGCTCGACGCCGCGTTGGAGCTGGTCGGCGTAATCACCCGCGATGCGCGCGGCCTCCTGTGCCACGTCGCCGGTGGCGCGGGCCTTCACGAGATCGAAGTAGCCGAGCGCCGCACTGGCCACGCTGGCCTGCCGCTGCGCTTCGACCGCGTGGTCGGCGGCCTGGGCGAGCTGCTTGGCGGCGAGCGCCTTGAACCACGCCTCGCCCAGTTCCAGCCGCGCCTCGACGCCGGTGCCAAGGGTGTAGCTCTGCTTGGTGGTGTCGAGGACCGTGCCGCCGACATCCTGGATGCGGCCGTCGTGGCGCTTGAAGCCGACGCCGGGAGCAAGCCACGGGAAGAAGTTGTAGATGGCGGCGTCGTGCGCGGCTTGGGCCTCGCGGAACCGCTCGCGGGCAAGTTGAACGTCGAGATTCTGCGCGCCCGCCAGCTTGAGCGCCGTAGGGAGGTCAATGGGCTGGGACGTCGCAGCGGTGGCGAAAAACGCGGTGCATAGCAGCGCCGCGAAGGCCCGCAGCCCGTGCCGGCGGCTGGAAGCACGCCGGCACG
>JAYTIO010000501.1:0-2071 GCA_043731805.1 Pedosphaera sp.
TCGCACCGCACTTTCAGCCTGGCACGTCACAAGACTTCGCCGCCCTGGCGAAGCTCCGAGGGCTTTCCCGCGCCGGGCTGGCGCTCGCCTCTGAACGCGGCCTGCTCGGCTTTGGCCGCTACCACGGCGCGTCCGCGTGGTGCGTCCTCGATGCGTCACGCCGCAACGGATGTGCGCGGCGGATGGACGGCGCGACGTGGAGTCACAGCGGCGCGAAGTCGCTGCTCTTTCGCGGCGCACACGCGCAATGGCCGGTGGGCCTTGCCGAGTCGCAATCCTTCCCCGTGGTGCTGCTCTGCGAGGGCGCGCCGGACTTGCTCGCCGCGCTTCACTTCATGGCCTTGCTCGGCAAGGAAGCGTATTGCGCACCCGTGGCGATGCTCTCCGCGTCCTACCGCCTGCCGCTCGCCGCGCTGCCGCACTTCGCCGGGAAGCGCGTTCGCATCTTTGCGCACCACGACGCGGCGGGCTATGCCGCGTCCGCGCGCTGGCTGGCAGCAATTGAGCCGAACGCCCGCGAAGTGGACGCCTTCGCCTTCGCAGGCGTCCGCACCCGCGACGGCGGCGCGGTGAACGACTTGAACGGCTTCGCCCAAGCGGAAGCCAACGACGAAAACGAAACGCTACTAGCGAACCTCCTACCATGAAGACCGACAACCTGACCCAAGTTGAAACGCCCCCGCCTGCACCCTCGCCCGAGACGGCGAGTGCGGCCGTAACTCCACCAGTTCCGTCACACCGCAACGGCCAGCCAAAGCCCACGAAGCGCAAGCCCGCGACGAACGGCCCGGCCCGCGCTGGCGCATTCACGACGAAGGCCGAGCCGCGCGAGACGCCGGAGCGCGTCACGCAGACCGGGGCGATTCGCATCGCCAACGAAGACGCCTTGCGCGCCGTGCCGCTCTTCTACTACGGCGAGCGGGGACATTGGTTCTCTACCGATGGCCGGGGAAGTTTCGGCAAGATTCCCGACTCGCAAGCGAAGTCCTACCTCGCGGAATACGGGTTCAACAAAGTAGTTGCCGACGCCCAAGGCAACACCCCAGCCGAGCGCGCTGTCATCTGGCTTACGCAGAATAAGCGCGTGGCCTTCGCGGGGGCGCTCGCCGGGTATCCCGCTGGCGTGCATGAATCTGGCGGCATCCGATTCCTCGTCACGGAGTCGCCCGCGCTCATCTCTCGCTCCTTCGGGGATCATAGTGGGTAAAGATCGAGCTTTCCGCAGAAGAACAGGATGCGCGTCCGATAGTTCTGGAAGTTGCGGAAGCCTCGGGCGGCGGTTTTGAGGCTCTGGATTTTCGAGTTCAAGCCTTCGGTCACCGCGTTGGTGATGTGATGTTTCAGATGCGTCAGCCAGTTGGGCAGGTGCCGCTTGAGCAGTTGCGCCACCGCGATCATGGGCTTGAGGTGGCTGCGGCTCACCCAACCAAACCAGTCCTTGAAAAAGCGCCGAGCCCAGCCCTCCTGCTGATACGCCCAGAACTTGGAAAAGAGTTCCTTGGCCGCCCAGGCCCGCGCCACTTTCAAATGCAAATCCTTCAGCGCGGCAAACGCCTGCGCCTGATCCGTGCTGAAATGCTGCGGGTTATACAGCCACAGTTGCCGCGATCCCTTGAGCGGCTCGTCGCCTTGCGCCATCAGTTCCTTGTGCTCCTGTCGCCGGACCTTGTCCACCGCCTCGCCCAGGTATTTGCTGACGTGAAATTTGTCATGCCCGATGGCCGCGTTGGGAACCGGTTCTTCAATCGTCCGGATGAACGGCTCCCACATGTCCACGGCCACCGCTTCCACCGTCTGCTTTTGCTCCAGGGTGAGCGTCTGCCACAACTGCCCGGCGGCCTGCGTGGTCCGTTCCGCCACCACATCCAGCACCCGCGACTCTTCGAGATCCGTCAGCAACGTGATGTAGGACTGCCCCCGCCGGAAGCTCTGCTCGTCCAGCCCCAGGTATTTCAAGCCTTCCAGTTGGCGTCGCGTCAGGCCCCGTTCCACCGCCCGGCGCATCATCTCGTGCGCGGTGTCCCAGCCAATCCCCAACAACTCGCACGCCTGGCTCACGCTGCCGCTGGCC
>JAYTIO010000502.1:0-6618 GCA_043731805.1 Pedosphaera sp.
GGCGACCAGCTTGGCCTCGCCGATGAAGTTCTCGATGAAGAGCTTCTGGTTCGCGTAGCTCTGGCGAATCACCTTGATGGCCACGCGCTTGATGAAGCCACTCGCGCCGTGCTGCTCCGCTTCGTAAACCACGCCCATGCCGCCCTCGAAAATCTTATTAACGATCTTGTAGCGAACCGGACATTGAATGCTGAACAGCCCTAGCACGCAGAGAAGACACTGAAAAACACGCCGCCAGTCAAGCTTGGAGGGGGCTTCACGGGACTAATTGCCCTACAGAAAACCCTCAGCAGCAAGGGGCACCGCCCTCCCCTTCACTCCCACGACACCTTGCTGCCGAGCTTCAGCAGGTCCATCCCGATCTTGTCCACGGCGAACCTCCCCGCCATCGCGTCGCCGTAGTTCGCCAGGACCACCACGCCGATTTGCTGCGCGCGGTTGAAGGCGAGGAAGCTCACGTAGCCGCCCGTGCCGCCGTTGTGCCAGTAGATTTCCAGCCGGCCTTGCAACGTGATTTCCCGCTGCCAGCCGAGCGGCAGGTTCCCCGCGTCGCCGGTCGGGTGGAGCTGGCGGGCGAAGGTCAGCGCGCGCCCGACCCGGGTCTCAGCACTCGCCAGATTCGCCTCGATGAAGGTGAGCATGTCTCCGGCGGTGGAGCGGAACGCCCCGGCAGGCGCGAAGGCATCGAAGTCCCAACCGGGCACCTCCCCGCCCTTGGGCGAGTGGCCGGGCGTGAGCCGCGCCCGCTGCTCGTCCGTCAGGCGAATCGCCGTGTTCGTCATGCCCAGCGGCTCCAGCAGCGAGGCGCGCACGAAGGCCTCGTAAGGCTGCTCTGCCTTGAGCGTGAGCACATGGCCGAGCACCGCAAAGCCGACGTTCGAGTAATCCACCATCCGGCCCGGCGGATTGTTCGGCTTCACGCTGGCGAGGAATTGGAACAGCTCCTCGGCACGATACTTCGCGTAGGGATTGGCGAGGCTGGCTTCCGAGGTGTCGAGATTCCCCGGCAGACGCGGCAAGCCCGACGTGTGCGTGGCCAGATGCAGCAGCGTCACCGGCCCCAGCCCATCCGCGAGCGCGACCTGCTCCGGCAGCGAGGCGCGCAAGGTATTGGTCAACTTCACCTTTTCATCCAGCTCCAGTCGCGCCAACGCCAGCGCGGTGAAGACCTTCGTGACGGAGCCGATTTCAAACACCGTGTGCGCGTCCGGCGGCGCGGTGTTCGTGGCACCCACACGCCCGAAGCCCAGCACCGCCCGCTGCCCGCGCTGCGTCACGCCGATGACCAGCGCCGCCGCCGGGCGGTCCGCGATGTAGCCCTCGCCCATGCGCGTCGCCCGCTGCCGGAGATCGCGCGTGTCGGTCAGGTGGTCATACTTGCGCTTCTCGTGGACGACGTAGGTGATGATGCCGCCGAAGAGCAGCGCCAGCAGGAGGAGGACGCCGCCGCCCACTTTAAGGGCAAGCCAGAAGAACTGTCGCGACGGGTCCGGTTTCATGCGCGGCGATGCAAGCCTGTGCGCGGCGGTGGCTCAAGGGAAATTCCCCGGGCGACGGCGCCGATCCTCCACGCTTGGCCGGCAAACTCTGCCAGCGAGCAGGCATCCAGCCGCGCCGCTAGGAGCGCGGACGCCCACGTCCGCAGCCGAGGTGCAGTCCCTGGCCCGTGACCGCCGCCAACCCCGAGCCTTCCTCCCTTTGGCGGATTGGCGCAGCCAGGGTCCCCCAGCTACAACACGGGCCATCAACCTATGCTCCCCGCCCGCCCGCCGCCACCGGCCTGCCTCCCGCCGTAGCTTGACGGCCCCGCGCGGTCACTTGCCTCCGTCCGGCGGGCAACCTCCCGAGCCGCAGAGGCAGTTACCCCTACGGCCCAACCCCTCCCCCAGCGGCTCGGCGAAGCGCCTCCCTCGCCCTCGGAGGAAGAGCGCCAGGGTGAGGGTGAAAAAGTGCGGGCGTTTGTGGGCAACGAATCCACCACTCCCACCCTGTCCTGCAGGAAACTGCGTTGCACTCGCCCAGCCTAAGATTCTTCGCGATTAGTCTCGCAATCCACGCGCACCCTCTGGCAATTTTTCTTGAAATCTATGAGCTCTAGGGAATTCATAAAACGTCCCTCCGTCCCTCCGTCCCTCCGTCCCTCCGTCCCTCCGTCCGGACGCCGGCAGCCTCTTCCCCGGTAGGGCTCCGCTGCGCGCGGCCTCGTCCCACCCTCCAGAATCCCGAGGATGCGCACAGCGCGTCCCTACCTGCCGCCACCCCGTCCCGGCCCGGCCTCGCAAATCGCCTGCGCGACACCTCGCACCCGTCGCGCGACGCCACGCAGCCGCCGATGGACCCCATTCAGCCGCTGCACGACCTCTCGCAGCCATTCCTTGGCCTCCATCAGCCGTCTTCTACGCCACGCAGCCATTTTCCAGGCCCAATCCGCCGCCGCATGGCCTCCCGCAGCCATTTTGCGACGTCACGCAGTCGTTTCACGGCGTCTCGCAACGATTTTCCGACCCCAATCAGCCCTCATCCGCAGCCCGTGCGGGCCGAAACAAGCCGGAAAAGTGACCGAACAACCCCCATAACAGCCAGTTAGCCACAAATCAGCCGCCCACCACCTCCTAACTCTTAACTCTTAACTCTTAACTCCCTATGCCTAAAGCCTACTTCCTCTCCCCCGATGACGAGGGCAAAGACTCCCTCATCACCAACGTCGCCGGCAAACTCGGCACCTACAAAAACACCGTCGGCCTCGAAGACGCCGTGGTGACCACCACGCTGGCCGACGCCACGTTCTTCCACTACGCGCTCACCTCCCAGAAATCCCTCGCCAACTACGCCCAGCAGTGGACGGCCTACAAGAACGCCGCCCGCAACGGCACCGGAGCCAGCCTCGGCCCCGCGCCCGTCGCGCCCACCCTGGGCACCGCGCCCGCCGCCGTGCCGCCGGGCATCTTCAAGCGCCTCACCGCCCTCGTCTCCCGCATCAAAGCCCACCCCGGCTACACCGAAGCCATCGGCCAGGACCTCGACATCATCGGCGCCGAGCAAACCCTGGACACCACCAGCGCCAAGCCCGTCCTCAAGCTGGAACTCCAAGCCGGGCACCCGAACGTGAAGTGGACCAAAGGCGGCTTCGACGCCTTGGAAATCTGGGTGGACCGGGGCACCGGCACCTTCGCCTATCTGGCCAACGACACCGTGCCGGACTACCTGGACACTGCCCCGCTGCCCGCCGCCGGCCAAAGCGCCCTCTGGCGCTACAAAGCCATCTACCGCCTCAGCGACCAGCAAGTCGGCCAGTGGAGTGATGTGGTGAGCATTGCGGTGCAGGGATGAACGGACGTGGGCCGTGCAGCTCGCAAAACGAACATCTTTATGAGATCCTATATCCATTACAAATCAGTTAAAAATAACAAACCCGACACCAAACACTTACTTGTGAACTTGTTAAAACGAATCAGCATTGAATTGGTCGCCTTATCGTTTATGCTTTGCACTCCGGCGTATTTACCAGCCCAACAATCCGGAAAAGCGTCATCAATTGGAAAACCTTCTGTGTTGGTGCCACCCTTTGAAAACTTATCAGTTGCAAAATGCAATATTGCCTACGAAGTAGCTACCAACCCCGACCCGAATCAACCCAAAAGGACTTTCTTTGTTGACCGCTACACTGAAGCTCCCAGAGGTGTCTTGGAAGACATAATTGGGTCTATTGCTGGACTCAAGGTTGTAGAACGCCAGCGTGTTGATTCAATTTTACTTGAAGCCGAATTTGGTCGCCTTAGTGGACTCGTTGATACCGAAAAGGCAGTAAAGCTGGGACGAATGCTTGGAGCAAACACAATTGTGTTAGGAACGATTTTGGACATTCGCACCGAAAAGCGTGCGTTTAGTGGCTACGGGATTAAAACTGACAATATCCTCGTCAAAGGTTCAATTCGCGTCCGTGTGATTGACATCACCAAAGGGACCGTTCCCTATTCCAAAATTGCGCGGGGTTCTGTAACATATGCGTCGTCTTCATTCGGAGGAGTAACGAGCAGCGATGTTGCTTACGAAGTAATTGAAGCGATTTTGGAGGAACTGAGGGAGGATGACGCATTCAAACTGTCGATTCAAGCGGGCACTCCAGCTAAAGGGATTTCACTTACAGATTCTAAAACCACTGACGGAATCGAAATTGAATTTACACCAAAGCCTGACAACGCGGACATTGAATTGGATGGCAAATATGTTGGTGGTTCACCAATCAAGTTGACTTTAGCTGGAGACAAAGAAATTAAGGTGAAAATCAAGAAAGCTGGACACAAGCCTTGGGAAAGTGTCTTTGACCCAAAAGTGGTTCGTAAAATAGCACCTGAACTGGAAGTGGAAGCCAAAAAGTAGGAGTTTATATCTATGAAAACAATGATTGCTCTCGCAACGAGTTGCTTGATGGTCGGGGGCTGTGCTTCTGTGACAAGTTTTCAGACCAACATGGCAGACATACTTACTGGGAAAGATACTGGAATACCTTCTGTCAAAAGCACAAAGGCTCCAACTTTCAATCCTGATGCACTTTCAAAGCTAGCAGTAATCGTCTGGAGGGACAGCTATGATAACAGGTTGGCGAACGGCGTTGACAGGTCAATTGAAGACGAATTCTTGGCCGCCCTCCTCGAAAAGGGCTATAGCATTGCGTCAAGGTCAGATACGGAAGCAACTGTTAAAGAACTGTCGTTTCAAAGGGATTCAGGATTAACCGATAGAGATGCTACAAAAATCGGGAAGTTTTTGAACGTGTCCGCGATTTTGATTGTGTCTATTACAGAATTTAAGAACCAAGAAACATACCGAGGCGCGAACTCTTCTACGATTTACACCTCACGAGCTGCGCTTGGGGCACGGCTTATCAGCGTTGAAAAACAAGAGCTACTATGGGTGTCCCGTGGAGCGCACAATCGCGACGTGCATGGAGGGCCAGGAGGAAGCGAAATCTTGGGCAAAGTCGCCAAAGCGATGGCCGATTCTTTTCCTGGGCGCACACCTTGAACGCGTGGTCGCTGTCCAGTTAGAGATTCGTTACCTCGTCTCCTACGCAGTCCAAGTAGGACAGCGCGTCCCGCCTGTCTCTCCATTCAGAACACCCCGCTTGGGCGGTCCGGCCTATTCAGAAGTCAGGCTGGAAGCACTGACCTACTGGGCCTTCCTCCCTCACCCCATCAAGCCACGGTGCGAGCCTTCTCGCATCCTCGGCGGAGGGGAGAAGGTGGCCGCAGGCCGGATGAGGGGTGCGGCCTCTTGCGCCGACACGCGCAACTCCTCACGCAACCCCTCACCCCGGCCCTCTCCCCTCATCCGATGAAGGGAGAGGGAGAACGAAAACGCAGCGCATCGGCAATCCACGCTTCTATCGCGCCGTGCCCTTGCCGTCGTCGGAGGCCGCGCAGGAGCGACGGCCCTACCCTTCCCCGTAGGTGACGACGTGAGGAGTCTCGCTTCAACCTTCGCGATAGACCCAGTCAGAGACTCGTCACCTCGTCTCCTACGCCGCGCGCGCCTTCTCTCTTCCTCGGAGGAGGGGAGAAGGTGGCCGCAGGCCGGATGAGGGGTGGGGCTACCAACTCCGACGCGCGTAACCCCTCACCCCGGCCCTCTCCCCTCCTCCGAGGAAGGGAGAGGGAGCCAGCGCGTCGCGGTCCCCAAGCCATGCCACCGAAGGTCATTCGGAATTGGTATCAGACCAAACTTCCGATCCGCACCAGCCGCAGCTCCGGTTCTCCACTCGTGCGCGACGCGGCCAAGTCCACCATGAATTCCGCGACCCAGTCGTTGTGGCCCTCGGGGTCCACGAGCATCTGCTGCACGCGCCAGGTGCGTTTGTCCTCGGCGGAGGTGACGTAGGTGTGGCGGGCGTTCCGCGCCTCGGGGTCGAGGCAGAGGTGGCGGTGACCGACTCGAAAACTCTCCATCGCGGCGCGCAGGCGTTCGGCGGTCCACGGCGTGCCTTCGGCGTCCTCGGCGGCAACGAGGTGGCTCAACGCCGCCTCCGCATCGGCGTTCACCCACGCGCGCAGGAAGCTGAAGAGCACCGTGCGGATGGCGGCGGTGAAGGCCTTCGCGTCCCGCGTGATGTCGCGCGCGGCTTCGTCGGCACCGGGCGGGCGGACTTCCTTTTCCTCGGTGCGCTGGTAGGCGGGGTTGCGCATCCGCTCCCATTCGTCGAGCAGGCTGGCGTCCACCTGGCGCAGCATCGTGCCGAGGTAGAGTTCCATCTCGCGCAACGTGTCGTTCTTCGCCGCGTCGGGGACGGTCTGGGTGAGCACCTTGAAGACGCTGTTCAAGTGGCGCAGCAGGACGCCCTCGGCGCGTTGCAGCTCGTAGTCGCGGATGTAGTCGGAGAAGGAGCGGAACGACTCGAACATCTCGCGCACGATGGACTTGGGCCGGATATTTTCCTGCCCCACCCACGGGTGCCGGGCGGCGAAGGCGTTGAAGGTCGAGTAGATGAACTCGCGGTTGGGCTTGGGGTATTCGAGCTTCTCCAGCTCGTCCATGCGCTGGTCGTAGGCAACGCCGTCGGCCTTCATCTCCGCCATCTTCGCATCCTTCACGCGACCGAGCTGACGGCGCAGGATGAAGTCC
>JAYTIO010000503.1:0-2380 GCA_043731805.1 Pedosphaera sp.
CGGCAGATCTCCGTGCGCAGGATGCTTTCGGAGTTCCGTCGCCCGCCCGCTTGGAAAACTGCTTTGCCCTCGGGGACGAAACCGCCAGTCTCGGAGGCCGTGAAACCTTCGCTTCGCCTGGCCCTGCTCCTGATCCTGGCGCTGACCACCGGCACGCCCGCTCAAACCAAGCTGCCCAAGCCCCAGTTCCAAGGTGACTTCTTTGGCGAGATGGCCCGGGCCTTCTGCGTCATTCTCGAAGTGGACACCCAGGCGCGGGCACTCGTCGTCAAACGCGACCGCGACGGCCAGCGGGTGCGCGTGCCTATCAAGGACGACACCGAACTGCATTTCCGGGATTCCTGGGGTGAGCTGGAAGATTACTTCCCCGGCCAGCACGTCATGCTCTTCATGTATGTGGACGAGGACAAGAGCTGGACCTATCCACGAGCGGTGCAGGACGACCTGCACGTCTCCGCGCGGCATGGCTGGTTCGCCACCGTGACGAAGATTGACCGCGCACAACGCAGCTACTCGACCCATCGGGAGGAGAAGGACAAGGCAGGCAAGGTCACCAAGGTCGAGGACAAGGAATACCGCTTCACGACCACGGTGAAGGTCTGGAAAGGCGCGACTCCCACCGGCATCGAGGGCTTGGTGGTCGGGGATGAGGTCATCCAGCAGCAGGTCGAACAGGAAGGCAAACTGGTCGCCGTCGAGATTGTGGACCGCCAGGGGGACGACATGATTCGCGCCACACAGGATGCGCGGCATCGGCAGGCCGAGGACCGGCTTGGGCTGCCCGCCTATGTGAACGACCTGGAGGTGCTCACCGGGTCGCTGACCGCCACCGTTGCTTGGAGCAGCGCGGCGCGGGCGCGGGAGTGGAAGCCGGGCGACGTGGTCACAGTGACCCCAGCGGACGGCACGAGGCCCTTTGGGGCGGCGGTGGCCTCGACGCAATCCGTGGACTCTCGCCAGCGCCTGCAACTCGTCATCAACGCCCGCGTGGCGAGCCGGCTCGCGTATGGACAACCCCTGCGCCTCTTCCTGCCCGGAAAAGGGCCACCGCCGCCCACCGGCCGCTCCGGCGTGCCGGAGGCGCCTTGATGGCAGAACCTGAGAAGGTCAGGCAGAAGTTGTAGCCCGCAGTTGTAACAGCTTGCATCCCCACGAGGGGATCCTGCCGTCGAAACCTGCCCGGCACCCGCCAGAGCAAGTGTCACCCTGGGTGACAGTGATTGCCGGGACGGCGTGCCTAGCCGAACTGGCACGGTTCAATTTGCCGTCCAGAGGCGAGCCCCCCAGCTCACTTCGCCCCGACGCAGTGCAACTGGGACCAAGTGCGGATGAACATCCGTCCGCCCGCGATGGCTGGCGTGCTCTGGCACAGCGCTTCCAGCGCGTTGGTGCCCAAGAGTTGAAACTTATCCCCAGCCGCGAGGGCGAACACCTTCCCACTTTTGTCCACGGCGACGAGCTTGTCGCCGGTGCAGACGGGAGAGCCAAGGAACTCGCCCTCCACACGCTCCGACCAGACCACCTCGCCGGTCGCCAGCTTGGCGCAGGTGACGATGCCTTGATCGCTCCACAAGTAGGCGCGGTCACCGACGATGATCGGCGAGGGGGATGTGCGGCACGGTCTTCTCCATGCGCCAGGCCTCCTGCATCGTGCCCGGCTCCTTGCCCGGCTTGAGCACGACGACGTGCTTGGGGCCGCCCGTGAACGCGCAGTTGACGATGAGGCATTCGCCCGAGGTCGAGGGCGAGCCAATCGCCCGCTCCTGCTTCGGCGCGAACAGTGGCATCTGCCACAGCTGTTTGCCTGTGGCCGCGTCCACGCCGGTTGCCCCGAGCCGCCAGCTCACGACCACGACCTGCGTTTCCCGCCGGGCGGCGTGTAGATGCAGGGCGTGGAGTAGTTCGAATGGTTCTCAGCGCGAGGCAACTTCCACCGGACCTTGCCGGTGGCGCGGTCGAGCGCAAACAAGTGGCCGTCACTCTCCTGATCGTTGGAAAGGATCACGAGATCGTCGTGCAGGATCGGCGACGCGCCGAAGCCGTGCTGGCGCTTCACCGGCCCGAGGTCCGCCTCCCATGCCGTCTTCCCGTCGTGCGTGAAGGTGATGACCGTGAGCTTCTGCGGCGTGCCCCCAAGTGAAGTAAACCCGGTCGGCATCCACGGCCGGAGTGCTGGAAGCCATGCTGTTGAGCCGGTGTTGCTTGCTGGCGAGCGCGTCATAGTCGTGCTGCCAGAGCACCTTGCCATCGGTGGCGATCAGGCAGACCGCGGTGCGCTGGTCCGTGGCCTCGTTGCCGCACAGGAGGAACACGCGGCCACCCCAGACGACCGGCGAGCCGTGGCCGACGCCCGGCAGCTTCACGGTCCACTTGCGATTCG
>JAYTIO010000504.1:0-5847 GCA_043731805.1 Pedosphaera sp.
AGGCGGGCATCGCCTACTACGCGCTCGATGAGGAAGGCTTGCCGGTGGACTCCGACGAGGCTGACGCCGCCAAGACGCGCGTGAAGGCCGGCAAGGAAAAGCCGCTCGCCACGCGGTTCACCCGTCAGGTCGTGGCGATGCAGCGCAAGCGCACGCATCGCTACTACCCGTCCGGCGCGGGGTGGTTCGCCGGGAGCGAGGCGATGGTGATGGGCGGCTACTCCGGCTGCATGAGCGCGGACTTCCAGCGCGGTGGGCTGCGGCAGGCGTGGTTCTCGACGATGGAGCACATCGGCAACTGCGTGTTGGCCGGACACCCGCAGCAGCCGGCGCTTTACCTCGCGATGCAGAACACGCCGCGTCTCTTCCAACTCGCGCACGCGGACGGCTACGTTTCGCTCTTGCCGCAAGTGGCGTCGGTGAAGGGCGCGCAACTCATCGGCGCGCCGGTCGTGCTCACGCAGCAATCGCGCGTGGCCGTGGGCGCGGCGAAGTCGGTCTGCCTCTTCGGCCTCGAAGCGGACGGGCGGCTGGACGGCAAGGTGGAGCAAGTCGCGCTGCCCAGCGCATCCGTGCGGGCGATGGCTTACGCGGAGAAACGCGGGCGGCTTTATGTGGCGGTGGACAAGTGAAGCGAGCGATGAAAGTGAGCCTCTCCAAACTCAGAATCCACGCCGTCCTCGCGATGCTCGCCTTCGTCACGACTGCTGGACAGGCCCGCACCATCACGCTGAAGCCCGAGGCCGTGGATGCCTTCGCTGTGCTTTCTGAGAGTCATCCGCGCAGTGGCTGGGCGGCGCAGCAGATTGACCCGACGCTCTTCGTTTCCAACCCGCCCATCGGGGGCGTGGGCACGAGCTATCTCGTCCGCTATTCCTTCGACCAAATCCCCAAGGGCAACCGCATTACGCACGCGGAGTGGGTCATCCCCGCCGGGCCGGCGACGACCAGCACGGTGACGGTGTGGCGCGTGGTCGCGGAGTGGGGCATCGGCGTGTGCCAGCAGTTCCGCATGGTGCATCCGAAGCGGCAGGAGTGGTCCGTGCCCGGCGCGCGCGGCCGCTCCGTGGACCGCGCGACCAAGCCCACGGGCAGCGGTGCGTTCGAGCGGAGCGCGCCGCAGGCCACCGTGAACGTCACACAGGATGTCGAGCTGTGGCACAACGGCGCGGCGCCGAATCGTGGCTGGCTGCTGACCTTCGACAGCCCGAGCATCCTCATCTCACCCACGCACGCCGGGCGGCAACAATGGCAACTCAGAATCACGTATGAGCCGGAGTGACTTTTCACCACAGAGACTCGATGAACACAGAGGGTTTCTTCCCGGGCCACGCTCTGTGTTCATCGCGTCTCTGTGGTCCATCCTTCTGCTGGCTGGCTCGATGGTTACCCAAGCCGCCGCGCCCGCACCACCGAAGGCCGCGGCGAAGGCTCTTCCTCCTCCGCCCGCCGTGGCGTTGCCCGCGCCTGCGTGGGTGCCGGGCTATCGCGTTCGGTTCCCGCTGCGGCTCATCGGCGACTTCACGAGCGAGAAGGCGCAGACGCAGTCGGTCATCGCGCGCCTGCCCGCCGCCGGTTGGCTGCGGCCTGATGGCGCGGACATCTGCGTGCAACGGCAAGACGGCACGGTGCTGCCGGTTGCCGTCCTCTCGCATCAGCCCGATGGCGAGACGCTCATCCAGTTCAAACGCAACACCAACGACCCGGCCTATTGGGCCTACGCGGGAAACGCGAAGCTCCCGCATCCCAACGTCGCGCCGCTGCCCGAGGGCATCACCGTCGAGTTCCGCAACTGGACCGGCGCGTCGCTCGCGACCTGGGCGGACGTCGTCGGGAGCTTGAAGCAAAACCCGGCGGTCATCGGCAACGCGTTCGTGGACCAGGTCGTGCAGAACGTGAACCCGGCGCGGCCCGACAACGTGCGCAACTTCGCCGCGTCCTATCGCGGCTTCCTGCGCATCCCGGAGGACGGCGCTTACAAGTTTTACCTTGGCGCGGAGAACGCGGCCTTCCTCTTCATCAACACCAACCGCGCCTTCGAGCAGACCGGCGCGGCGCGCTTCGCCACGCGCATCCCGGTGACCGCGTGGCGCGAGGTGGATCTCACGGCAGGCGTGCATCCCTTCGAGGTGCATCACGTGGCCGGTCCCGCCGCCGGCGTCGCAAACTGCACCCTTTATCTCAAGCGCGACACGGGGAACAAGAAACTCGCCGCCGCCGCCGTGCCCGCTGGCATGTTCGCCCCGGCGGCGCGCGCCGAAGCGGCAGGCATCGAGGGCGCGGGCGGCGCACCGGCCATAACGTTCGCGTGGGGTGTGGATGACACGTTGAACACGCCGGGGCTCGCGTTGCATCTCGTGCGCTTCGAGGCGCACGGCAGCAGCCCGGAGCCGGCGAAGCTTCAGTGGGACTTCGGCGACGGCACGCGCGGCACGGGGCGCTCGCCGACGCACGTTTACTTCAAGCCCGGCGAGTATCGCGTGACGCTGAACGCCGCCGCCGGCGCCCCGCCCGTCACGCAGCGCATCTACGTGTGGACCGCGCCGACGCCCACCAGCCCGCACTCACTCGAACGCGCCGTGACGCTGCTGTCCGCCGATGAATGGAGCGGCTGGGACGCGCAGCGGTTCAACTCCGCCTTCGACTTCCTCCTTGTCTCGGAACAGCCGAACTGCTGGCCGTTGGTCGAGCGGCTCGCGCGGCACTTGCTCGCGCAGCCGGACATTGACGTGAAGCGCCGCATCGCGTTGCAGACCGCGTTGATGGAGGCGCTGGCCCGGCAAGGTCGCGGCGCGGAGGCAATGACGCTGATGGACGAGGCGCTCAAGGTCGCGGGCAAAGTCCCGAGCCTGCGCGTCACCGTGCTGCTCAAGGGCGCGGACTTGCAGTGGAATTATCTGAAGGAGTTTCCGAAGGCCGCGCAGCTCTACGAGAGCATCATGCAGGACCATCGCGGCCTCGGGCATCCCGCGGTGCGCGAGGCGGCCATCCACTGGGGCGACCTCTACACGCAGGCCGGCGACCTCGTGTCGGCCGCCGAGCGCTACCGCCTCGCGAAGTCGCTCGGTGGCGAGCGTTTCGCGGTGACCGGCCAGAACGAGGCCATCCAGCGCGGCGCGTTGCTGCGCATCACGGAACAGAAGCTCCGCAGCGGCGACGTGCGCGGCACGCGGCGCTTGCTGGAGCGGCTCGAACTCGAATTCCCCGAGCAGAAACTCGAAGGGATGTATCGCTTCCTCCGCGCGGAGACGGACCGGTTCGCGGGCCGCTACGAGGACGCCATCCGCCATTACGAAGTGCTGCTGAAGCTCCGGCAGTGGGCCGGTTTCCGCGACCGCGCGATGCACGGCCTGGCCGATTGCGCGCTGCGGCAGGAGGATTTCGCCAACGCGCAGGCGTGGCTGGAAAGGCTGCGCGAGACGTTCCCCGATTATTTCGCGCAGCACAAACTCGCGCCGGTGTTCAGCGTGGTGAAGGCCCGCGCCGAACGCATCGCCGCTGCGAAGACGAACGCGGTTGCCACCGGGAGCGGGACGTTTCGCGGCCATGTCACGGGCTTCGAGCCGGGCGAGGCGCAGACGGCGGCGCGCTTCGACCGCGTGGCCTTCGAGCCGATGCTCGGCATGGACGGACCGACGGTGGCGAGCGGGCGCTTCAGCATGACGAAGGAGCTGCGCAACGTGCCGCCGGACAGCGCGTGCTGGGTGGAGTTCTGGTATCGCAAGCAGGGCAACACGAGCTTGGAGCCCTATCAATACTGCTACATGAACGTGTG
Organism: Pedosphaera sp.; assembly: GCA_043731805.1. Classification (GTDB taxonomy): domain Bacteria; phylum Verrucomicrobiota; class Verrucomicrobiia; order Limisphaerales; family SXTU01; genus SXTU01. The sequence goes on from JAYTIO010000504.1 coordinate 3,776, forward strand.
GATGTATGCCGGCGCGGACGGCCCGGCCACGAGTCCCACGGCGCACCAGCTCATCCCGCTGGACCGCGCGTCCTACGGCCAGTGGCGCAAGGCGGCCGTGCGTATCAGGACGCCGCTCGCACCCGATGCGCTGTTGAAGCTCGAGCTCATCAACATCACCGGCACCGTGCAGATTGACGGCCTGAAAATCCTGCCCGTGAGCGACCGCCAGAGTGACTCGTTGCGGAGTTTCATCGAGGCCGAGGAGGTGGAACAATGAAACGACACTACAACCGGACCGACACCGATTTGGACCACAGAGACACGATGAACACAGAGCGCTGCTTTGGAATGTCTTCTCTCTTCTTGTTCTCCTCTGGGTTCATCGTGGCTCTGTGGTCCACCACTCCGCTGCTCGCGAAGGAAATGCATTCCAATGGCCTCGGCGGCGGGCGGTGGAGCGATGCTTCCACTTGGAAGGGCGGCGCAATGCCGACTGGTGAAGACGAGGCGGTCATCTCCGCGCGCGACACCGTGGTCTTCGACCGCGACGATTCCGACACGCCCACCTGCAAGCAGTTGCTCCTCGATGCGAACTCGAACCTCGCGTTCCAGTCCGGCCAGGGCCGCCGCGTGCTCTCGGTGGACGGAATGGTCGAGGCTTACGGCAGCATCAAGATGCACGCGCCCGGCCTCACGGACTGGATGGAGCTGCGCCTTGTCGCGAAGGAGCCGGTTGAGCGCCTCTTCAAGCTCCAGCGCGGCGGGTCCCTCTTCCTCGTGGGCCGCGCAAACTTGCCCGAGGGCAAGCGCAACGTCGCCATCGTCTCGCCCATCGCGCCCGGGGAGAAAAACCCACCGCCCGCCGACCTCACCGCCGTCGCGCGCACGATGGTGGATTTGCAGCACGCGCAGTTCGACAACGTCCACGTGAGCCTCACCGGCATCGACAACACCGGCGACAAACCCAACGAGCGCTGCAACGTGATTGGCAACCGCTTCACCGCTTTCGGCCGCCTGAGCGTCGCGAACTGCGACACGCCGGCCATTGTGCGGAACGAGTTCCGCGCGCAGAAGTCCGCGATGGTCCGGCCCTCGGCGCTCTCGGTCAGCGTCTGCCAGCTCGCGGACATCCGCGAGAACCGCATCTACGGCGCTTACGCCATCGGCATCGCCGTCAGCGCCGGTGAGTGCAGCGTGAGCGGCAACGTCATCGAGGACTGCGCGACCGGCATCTCGTGGCACACGGGCAACGCGATGCTGAAGCAAAACATTCTCCGCAATTGTCACACCGGCATGAGTCTTCGCACGCTCACGGGCAGCGCAGAGGACACGCTGATTGACCACTCCGTGACCGCCGTGTCGCTCGCTTCCGCCAAGGTCCAGCTCACCAGCATCACCGTTACCAACGCCGTGACCAACAAGGTGCTGCACCTGGTTGCCAGCTCGCTCACGATGCTCAACTGCAACATCCCGGCCGAGCAGGTCGCGCTCACGCCGTCGGTGGCGAAGCCGAAGATTGTGCGCGGCGAGGAGCCGCTGGAAGTGCTGGAGTTTCTCGTCGTGCGCGTGAAGGGCGAGTCCCCGCGCAACACGCACGTCGAGGTCGTCACGACGAATCTGGAGAAGCCGCTCGCGCCGGGAGGGTCGGACTTGAACATCCGCAATTCCCCCGCGCCCGTCCGTGCCGACGGCATGACCGCCCTCCCGCACACGCTCACGCCGCTCGTGGTGAAGTCGTGGCGGATGCAGGAGGACGGCGTGGTGGTGCCCGCGCCGGAATACACCCTGAGCGTGTGGACGCTGGCGACGCAGTTCCCCGGCGCGATGAAATCTACCGCCGACCTCAAGCTCGACGCCGAACACTACCTCGCCGAGTCCGCCAAAGCTGCGAAGGCCTTGACCGACGCCCGCGCCGCTGTGGACAAACTCGCCGCCAAATCCGTCACCGACCAAGCCGTCGCCGAGGCCGCGTGGAGCGCCGCGAAGGCCGCTGCCGAGCAAGCCACCGCCGCTCTCGCGACCGCGCAGAAGCTCGTCGCAGAGGACAAGCTCGCCGCCGAGAAGTCCGCGACGCATTCCGCCGAAATGGC
>JAYTIO010000505.1:0-11901 GCA_043731805.1 Pedosphaera sp.
GCCCCGCTGGCCCTGTAGTGGAGACTTCGGGGCCTTCGCCCCCGAAAACCCCAGCAAATCGCCATCATCCCCTCCCGAATCCGCCAAGTAGGGCTAGCAAAGAAATCGGCGGCGTCTTGAAGCGGAGGCAAGGCGGTCGAATCTGCTTACGGATACGGGACAGGAATTTCCACCGCAGCGGCTTGATGTTACTGCTTTGCTAACCGCGACGTCCGCGAAGCTGACCTGACTACCATTGATATTCGAGGGTGAGAGTGGAGCGGCCCGCAGGCAGGGCCAGGGGAATCAAGACCTCGCCAGCATCGCCTTCGCGGACGATTCCCTTGTGCTCGCTGGTGATGCGGAGTTGAAGTTGCTCGATAGTGAAGGCGCGTTCGGACCGCGCGGTGACGCCTTTGCCAGCGGCGGCGCGGAAGTAGAAGGGCGTCTGCTCCGTGGGCGTTTCGAAACGAAGCGTCCGCTTGAAGTAAGCTTTGCCCTGCTTGTCGCGCGCGTCTTCGAAGTAGTCCTGCACGGCGATGTCACCGTAGTGGTAGAGGAACGTCGGCCTCCGCGCGGCATCCAGTTGGTAGCCGCGGAACTGGTAGCCATGATCGTGCGGGAACGCGTAGCTGGTCTTGCCCTTGTATGGCCAGTTCTCCTCTAGGGATTTCAGGCGATGGAAAGGGATGCCCGGTGGGAACGCGATTTGGTCGGTGCCACGGGGGCGGAAGGAGCCGAGGTCAACGTTGGCGAACTCGCCTTTCCAGAGCTGGCGCAACGCCATTTCTTCCGAATCGAATGCGAGGCTGATGCGCTCGGGATAGCCCACGCCGATGCCGCGATAGCCAATGGAACTGCGTCCGCGGCAGACCTCCGTCACATCGCCCACGCGCAGTTCGTTCGATTCGCGGGACAATCCCGCCGGCTTCTTCACCCGCTCGCCGTCCTCCAGATAGGCCCACAGGGCTTCGATCTGCTTCGCAGCGTCACCACCGAGCAGGTTCGGTCGGAGCGACTGACCGTCCGCCCAGTAGCTGGGCATGATGACGTTGGCGTGAAAGCGCGCGGGCTGCCGCAGATAGAGATGGAACCAATTCTTCTGGAGCCGCTCGGTTACATACACGAGGTCCAGCGCGCTCATCTCGCCCGATTTTTGTCCGTTGAACTCATGGCAGACGATGCAACTGAGGCCGGTGAGGCCGATCAGCTCGTGGCCAGCGGCCTTGAACTCCTGGAGGTTGGCTGCCTTGGGGATGGGCGTCGTCTCCAGCGCATCCACCTTGCCGAACAACTCCACGAGATGCCCGACTTGCGCGTCGCCAAACTGCGGCATGGCGGCGTCGAGATAGCCGCGCTGGCGCTTCCCGCGCAGCAGGACTTCGGCGATCCAATCGGGTTGCAGCTTCGCGCCGACGTGCGTCAGCGGGGGAGGCAGGCGGCCCTGATCGCCCAAGCCGGGCTGCGCTCCGGTGAAGAGCGCGTTGCGCTCCGGCGCAATGCCTCCGAGGCCGGTGCGCTCGTGACAGGCGATGCAATTGAACGTGGCGAGGGTCTTGTTGATCTGCTGCTGGTCATTGAGTTGGGGCTGCTCCGCGCGGGGCAACGCCTTAGTGATCCACGCGCGCTGCTCCGCACTCAGGTCGAAGCGCGGCCACGGGCCAGCGGCCTCGCTCAAGCATCCGCGACTCGGGTTGAGCTTGGCGAAAGCGGGGCTGGATTGGGTCGGCAGCCGAAGATCGTCGTGGCAATTCGCGCAGCCGAATTTGCTGAAGTGTTCCCGTCCGCGAGCCGCGAGTTCAGCGTCCACCTTGAGCGGCTCGAAGGCGGGAATGGGTTCGTTGGAGATAGACAGTAGCGACGATGGAATCGCCTGCCGCTTGAACTGCGGCCCCTCCATCTCGCATGAGAATTTCGCCTCACGCCCGGTGTGGAAATAGATGAGCTGAAGCTTGTGCCAACCCGTCGCCAGTTCCGCCGCACCGTCCAGTTGCTTCACGCCGCGCCGGTCGCTGGGCTCCTGCTGGATGATTTGCTTGCCGCCCACCGTCAGCGAACCGCCGTTCAGCTTCAGGAAAAACGTGTAGCGCCCCTGGTTCGTGAGGTTGATCCAGCCGTCGTATTTGATTGCCGAGTGCTGCTGCGGCTTGCCCAGGCTCTCCAAGTCAAAATCCTTCACGTGCCCGGCGCGCTCCGCCTTGACCTTGTCGCTGTCGAGCCCTTCCCACACGTCGCCGCGATACAGCGTGTAAGCTAGGGAGCCGGGCACGCGCGTGTCCTGGAGGAGGTAATGAGCGATGCGGTCCATGTCCTGACCCGACAGGCGCAGGTCCGGCATGCGCCCGGAAGGCCGGCTGGCGTGCGGCTGGCGCAGGAAATTGACCAAGCTCTTGAAGCTGTATTTCTTCTCCAACGCCCCCAGTGGAACGGACTGCTTGGCGAGCAACTCCGCGCCCTTGTCATCGCGCGGCGAGTGACACTGCGCGCAGCCGCGAGCATGAAAGAGGCGTTGCCCGTGCTGGGCCGCCACTGCGTCGGGCGACTGCGGAGCGAAATCATTCTTCTTCAGCGACAGCAGGAAGTGGGTGAGCGCCGTGGTGGCCTGCTTCCGGTCCTCGTCGCCCAAGTGCTTCAGCACATCCGGCATCGTCGTGCCGGGTTTGGCCCCGTGCGGCGCGCGGATGAACGCCTCCAAGAAACTCGGGTTCACCCGGGAACCAACTTCGGCGAGCCGAGGGGCTTTCTTCGAGCGAGCCGCCAGCGCCGCGTCGCCCGTGTGGCACACGATGCAATTCAGTTCCTCGATCAGCACCAGTCCCTTCAGCTCCGGATCCAGTTTGCTGGTGGTCAGCCCCGGAACGCTCACCTCTGCGAATGCGGCCGGGCCTGTGCTGAGGAGCGCCAAGGCTCCGATGGTAAACCACAAGCGGAGCGTCCGCGCGCCGGGAAACAGTTGCCTGCCCACCAATGCTCGGCTGCATGGCTTCAGGGGCGTCGGTGATGGTTGGGTTTGCATCGGGTTCAACTGGGGCAATTCTCAACTTCGCAAACTTTGGCGCAACAGGTTTTCACTCCGACCGGACTGGACTCTCACTCGAGCGCACTAACGCGATTTCAAATAGGCCTGCGCCAGCTCTTCACCCAGCTGCAATGTTCCCCGCGTGCCGAAGTGCAGCCGCTCGTGGGGCAGGTGCGCCGTCGGGATGACGAACACCTTCGGCTCGGCTTGAGCCATCGTCTGCAAAGCCGTGTTGACCGCGTCCATGTTCCGCCAGATCGCTTTCGGGTGCTGCTCGGAGATGAACCACGGCAGCGCGGGTTGCTGGAGATCGAGGCGGGTCTGGGTGATCAACTCCTTCATCCCGGCGGCGTAGTTGCGTTGGTAGGGGCCGAAGTAAGTGTCGTTCTCGCCCGTGTGCCAGAAGACACCTTCCACGGTGCAGTCGTAGCCCTGCCGGGTCAGGTCGGCCTTCGCTTCGCGGATGAAGGCGATGAACTTGGGATAGAGATTGCGCCGGGTTTCCGGCGATCCTCGCGGCGCCCAGTCAGGCGACTGCGCGCCGCTGTGGGTGAACTTCACGATGGCAATCCCGTCCTTGGCCTCCAGCGATTTCCTCAAGCGCGCCCCGAGGCTAAGTTCCGGGCCGAAGTTGCCGAGGTAGTCCACCGGGCCAAGCGGTTCCCAACCGGCGGAGGATTTGACTCCGCCCCCAAGCGAGTAGCGGAAGAGGACTTCGCTCTGGCGCTGGGCGAGCGGGGCGAACTCGACGGCCTGCGGAAGCTGCGACGCAAACGAATCTTCGCCCTCCATATTGCGCTGGCCCGCGAGCACGAACAGGCGGACGCGCGCCCCCTTCGCGACGGGCAGCCGGTCCTTGATGGCGCGGTCCACGGCGGCGGGCGACTTGCCGATGTCCTTGAGATAAGCGGCGGCGAACGCTTCGCCCATCTGGAGCTGTCCCTGCGTGCCAAAGTGATAATGCGGCTGGCCGCTGCCCATGACCTCGAAGGCCAAGTGCGACGTCGGCACCCAGCGCAGGCGCGGGTCCGCCCGCATCACCAGCTCCTGCTGCTCGCGGAGAATCGCGAGGTTGCGCCGGTTGTCCATGCCCCAGATGCCCTTCTCACTGACCTCGCCGATGAACCATTTTAGCTCCGGAGCTTTGAGGTCTGTTCTCAGCCGCGCGATCAGCTTGGTCAACCCGGCCGCGTAGTTGGTGTTGAGATTGCGGTCGAGCATGTCGTTCTCGCCCTGATGCCAGAGGACCGCCTCCAGTTGATAACGAACTCCCCGTTGCTCCAACTCCTGCAACGCTCCACGAACGAGCTGGAGGGTTCGCGGATAAAGCTTCTGCCCCTTCTCGGGAGCGTCGGGATTCCAGTCGTAGGCGACCGTCGTGCCGCCGATCGCCGACTTGATGATCGCCACTGGCGCGTCGTCCTGTGCGCGCAGGCGTCGGGCAAAGGTCAGTTCCGCCCCGAACGACTGGAGCGGGCGCAACGGTTCCCAGCCCTTGAACCCGTTCTCCGCCTTGCCTCCCAGATAGGTGTAGAGCACTTCGGGCTGCGGCACGCCGACTCCCTTGAACATCGGATACTCATCAATCCGGTCCGGCCGCGCATCCGCGCCCACCATGTTCGACTGGCCTGCGAAGAGGAAAACTTTGACCGGCTTCGAGGACGTTGCGCCGTGCAATGCGGCCAGTGGGACAAGCAGCAGAAGGGTGAGCAGAGGGAGCGGTTTCATTGGGCGGTGGGCGGAGTTCAAAGGTGTGCCAGGTTATGCCAAACCTCCCCGCGCTGTCACCAGACCGTTCCAGAACCGGCCGCTCCCACGCCCGGCGCTCACGGGCGACAACCCGCATCAAGTCCGCCGTCTCGACCGCCTCGACGCCATGCTCAAGAAGCTGGGGGCCGTTCGTTTCAGGCCTGCACCCATCGCTTAGGTGCGGTCGCTCCAATTCGCCGCGTGGCGGATGAGGCTGACGGAGTCGGGCAGGCCCAGCTTGCGCTTGATGTTGTCGCGGTGGGTCTCGACCGTCTTGGGACTGAGCTTGAGCTGTTCGGCGATGGTCTTGTTGTTCCGCCCCTCGCCCAGCAACCGGAAGACCTGCAGCTCCCGATCAGACAACGCTTCGATGCCCTCGCGACCGGAGCGCTGGGGTGGCTCGGCCAAGCGGCGTGCGACCTGCGCGGCCAGGCACTCACTCACGTAGCGTTGCCCGCAAGCGACAACTCGGATCGCGCGCAACACCTCGGCGGAATTTTCATCCTTGGTGACATACCCATCCGCGCCCGCCCGCAGGGACCGCTCGGCATACACCGCCTCCTCGTGCCGGCTGATGACCAATATCTTGAGCGCCGGAAAGGCCCGCTTCCACTCCCCGATCAGGGCAAAGCCGTCCCCGTCCCCCAGCGAGAGATCCAGCAGCACCATCCTGGGCGCCTGGAGCTTCATCGAAGCTCGGGCGGACGCCACGCTGCTCGCCTCCCCGCAGCACGTGAAGTCCGACGTGCCGTCCAACATCCGCACGAGCGCGTAGCGGACGAGGGCATGGTCATCCACCACCAGCACGCTGGTCGGGTGAGCCGTCTTCGGTGGCTTGGCACTCATGCTCAAATGTCCCGGGTTGGCCGCTGGTTTCAGGAGCAACAGCTGCCCGATGGGAACATGAAGCCCGCCGAGTCAGAAGCACTATTTTGGTGCGCGGTGGGCACCGGGCGCATCTTGGCACACGCCCCACGGCACGTGGACCCCCTCGTCCCACGACGTAGGAGCGGGGCGAGGGTTGGGGGAGCCTTGATAATCCAGCGGTCACGCCCCTCCTCTCCCCGGCCCTCTCCTCCATCCGATGGAGGAGAGGGAGCAGGCTGGTGCCTTCGGAGGGTGCGGGTGTGAAGCTGCGCCCGCAGCTGCGCCCGCGGGCAATCGCAGGCGGGCGGGCGCGGACCGGGCTATTGGGGCGCGACGGCGGTTTTGAAGTCGGCGTGGGGGCGCAGGACGTTGAAGCGGCCGTCGGTGGCGGCCATGGTGCGAAGGTCTTGCGCGGTGGGCGTTTGTTTCAGGCGGACGTTGCTGCGCTGGACGGCGTTGCTGACGGCGACGATGGCGGCATTGGTCTTGGACTGGTAGGCGAGCAGGGCGCCGAGGTCATACCAAAGCTCCGGGCTGGCGGGGTTGAGCTTCACGAGGCGCTGCAAGGCCTCCTCCATCTTGGGCACGTTGCTGACGAGTTGATAGGTCTGGAGCGCGCCTTGGAGCCGGGGGCCGTCGGACTCCGGGTGGGCGAGGATCTGGTCGCTGAGGGGGATCATGCGCGTGACGGCGAGTTGTGATTTGGCGGACTGGCCAAGCTGCTGATAGGCCTGCGCGACCGACACGAGGGTCACGACGTCGTTGCTGGCGGTCTGGGCGAGTGTGTCGAGGATGGCGATGGCTTGGTTGGTCTGGTGCAACTGCGCGTAGGCGGCCACCAGTTGGATGCCGGTCGCGGCGTTGGTGGGGTTCAGGCGGTAGGCGGCGTCCATCTGGGCGACTTGGTTTTGGGCCTGGTCGAGCGTGCGGCCCATCTGGGCGTTAGCGCCCTGTGCCTGGCGGATGGAGGAGAGCTGGTCAATGAGGTCCTTCGCCGAGCGGTTGTTCGGGTCCAGCTTCGCGAAGGTGCGCGCGATGAGCAGCGCGTCGTCCGTGCGCCCGAGGCTGATGAGGAGGTTGGTGTAGCGGAAGACGGCCTCGGGGCTGAAGGGGCAGAAGGCGAAGGCCTGGCGGAAGGCGAAGTCACACTCGCGGATCATGCGCTGCTGCTCGGCCTGGTTGCCGCGCCGGCCCGCTTCGTTGATGCGCCAGAAATAGACGCCGGCGATGGCGCTGCGGAGTTTGGAGAAGGCTTTTTGGGCATCGTCGTCGCGGACGAAGCGGGAGTCGGGCTTCACGTCCTGGCCGTCCACCTTGAGGTTTTCGTAGTTGCGGCGGACGAAGACCTGCTCGGCGACGCGACAGATGTTCGAGACGGAGGTGTCGTAGGTGATCCAATTGCCGATGAGGCGTTCGGCGTAGCGGCTCCAGAAGCGGTGGTCGCGGTCCACGATCTCCTGGGTCATCTCCGGCAGGGGCTGCCGGTTGATCTTCATGATGATGCCGGAGGGACTGAGGTGCGGATACATCCACTCAAGCGGGAAGCTCTCCTCGACGTAGAAGTCGTGGCCGGGGTTTTTGTCGAACATGACCTTGGTGAGGAGGCCGTTGATGGACATGACGGCGACCTGGCCGCTGACTTGGATGCGGCCGGTGGCCTCGTCGTGGCGCACGTCCTCGCCGGGTTTGATCAGGCGCGCCTCGTTGGTGAAGCGTTGGTCGTGTTCGAGGCGCTTGCGGGCGTCCTCGACGTATTCGGTGAAGGCCTTGGAGGAGTCCTCGACGGTGCAGGTCTGGATTTCGAGGTCGGGATAAACGCCGCCTTCGCTCTTGGTGAAGGCGGTGGGGTAGGCGGCTTCGAGGAGGAGGCGGTTGAGGCGGATGCTGGCCCAGGTGAGGTCTTGGCGGGTGTAGCGCTGGAGGCGGGCGTCGAGCTTCACGTGGGCGAAGCGGTCCGGGTGGTAGAAGGGCGTGGGGGAGGTGAAGAACTTGTCGCGGCGGGCCTGCTTGGCTTTCTCGCGGTCGTCTTGCACGGCTTGAAGCTTGGCGGCGGTCTCGGCCTGCACGCGGAGGAGGGTCTGTTGGAGGAGTTTCAAGTCGGCCTTTTGCGACTGCGCCTGGCTCTGCAGGGCTTGCTGCAACTCGTTGCCCTGCTGCGAAGCCCGGCCCTCGGCCTCGGCATATTCGGCGTGGATGCGGTGCAGGTCCTCGAAGAGGTTCCAGCGCTCGGGCATCTCGCGCTCAAGGAGGACGTTGAACTCCCGCGCCAGCGCCTTGCGGAGCGCGGCTTCGTCGCCACCGGCGAGGAGGGCGCGGGTCTCGGGGCTGAACTGCTCGTGGAGCCATTTGGAGAGGGCGTCCTGTTTGGGGCCGGGCTGGAGCTGGGCGGCGAGGGCCTTCACGTCGGTGAAGTGCTCCGGCTTGAAGAGGGAGCTGCCGGCGCGGCGCTGGCGTTCGATGCCTTTGCCGATCTTTTCGCCGAAGAGCCAATCGAGCGGCTTGGCGGGGCCGTGGAGGAGGCCGACGAGCTTGGCGAGCACCCCGGCTTCGTAGGGCTGGCCACGGGCTTTGTTCTCGCTGGCACGCCGGCCCAGGACGAGGCTCTGGAGGTAGTCCACGGTGCCGGCGAAGAACGGCGGGTCCTTCTGATTGCTCCGGTTGTAGTGGGAGCGGATATACATCAGGTAGGTGGCGTCCGCGAGGGCGTTCTGGGTGATGAGATACACATCGCGACGGTCGAAGTCTGGGTTCCGGCGCTGCTCGGGCTTTATGAAGCTCTCGCAGAAAATCATGTAGGTCGGGCAGAAGCGCCCCGGGTCCGTGCCCCCGTAGAGCACCGTGTCCCGCGTCATCTCCGGGTAGGTGAACTTGGCGCGCTTGGGATCCTTCAGCGCGGCCTCCCGCTCCTTGCGGTCGTAGCTGAGGTTGCCTTGGCCGTCCTCGAAGGGCGGCGTGAACATATCGTGGCCGAACCAGAAGCCGAAGAGGTGGCCGCGCTGCTCGTTGTCGGCCCAGTGCGAGAGGATGGTGTGCGCGGGCAGAGCGCAGAAGAGCGCGAGCAGCATCGTCACCGGCAGGCGGGTCCGCGCGAAGAGGAAGAGGGCGATGAAGGCCACCGCCAGGCCCATGCCGAACTTGGTGGTGAAGAGCACCAGCGGGTATTGCAGCTCGTTGATCGAGTGCGCATACCAGGCCACCGCGCCGGCCAGCGAGCTGCCGATCAAGAGCCAGCGGCGGAAGAAGGCGTAGTTCGCCACTGCGGCGGCGGCGATCATCGCGAGGCCGTAGCCCACGAGCATCGCGATGGGCACGTAGGAGGCGGTGAAGAACACCTTGTTCAACTGCTGGCTCTGCCGGTCCGGCGGCGGGTTGAGCAGGTAAATCAGCATCAACGACAGGAACAGGAACACCGTGGTCAACCCCGCCAGCCACGCGCGCTCAGGCCGCCCGCCCGCGTGCCGCAGGAACAGGAATGGGATGATGCCGATGAGCAGGAAGACGTAGCCGTAGATCATGCCCGGCACCGCCGGGCGGTAGAGCTCGAACTTCATCGCCAGCTTGAGCAGGCAGAAGAAGCCGTAGATGCCGGAGACCGCGCCGAGCCAGACCTTCTCCTCCCGCTCGATGCGCCGGTAGAAGATGATGACCAGCGGGATGAGGCCGATAATGAGCAGGACCAGGTTCATCTCCTCGATGGAGGCTTCCACGTAGGTTTGGATCTGGCGGAAGAAGTGGTCGAGGCCCGTGGTGGGGTTGCCCTTCTCGTATTGGCCGCGGGTGAGCGCGTGCTTGAAGCCCTCGATGGTGCGTGGGTAGCCCCATTGCATGGGCGGCGTGGTCATCCCCGACAAGGGCATATAGAAGTAGAAGGCCGCGCCGGCCGCGAAGGCGATGGCCATGCCGAACGCCGGCCAGAACTCCGTGCCCAGCTTGCCGCCGGTGTGAATCACCAGCATGACCGTCACCACGATGGAGGCCAGGCCGATGACCACGAAGGCCTTCACATAGGCGAGGTTGAACCCGGAGTCCGCAATGCCGCGCCCGCCACCGAACGCGACCAGCATCCCGAGGCCCGCCAGCAGGAAGATCACCACGTTGCCAAAGAACACGTCCCGGCCCGTCTTCGCATCACGCGCCAACACGGCGACTTGCAGGCCCAGCACCGCGACGAGCAGCGTCTGGTGGTTCGTGAAACAAATGCCCAGCCAGAACGACGCCCACCAGAGGTAACGCGACTGGTGCGGCGCGTGCATCCAGCGCATGAGGGAACTCAGCATCAGCACGAGCGACAGCACGCTGATGGCATACACCTCCACGATGACCGACTGGCTCCAGAGATAGCCGTTGAAGGCCATCACCATCCCGCCCACGTAGCCCGACACGACGCAGATGGCGTTGCGCACCCTCGGCTCGATGCCCTTGAGGCTCTCGAAGCCCTCGATGATCATCGCACTCCCGCGCGACACCATCAGGCCGATGATCCCGCACCCCACCGCGCCGCAAATGGCCGAGGCCAGCGCCACGCGCCAGGCGACGTTGTAGAACGGCACCAGCTCGCAAATCAGCCAGGTGAAGAGCGTCCAGACCGGGTAGCCCGGCGGGTGCGGCACCCCGGCGTAGAAGGAGCCGGTCGCCAACTCGCCCGAGTCCTCGAGCGTCAGGTCCGGCGCGAGCGAGAAGTAATAGCCGATGAACACCACGAGCGTGGTGATGGCGAAGGCGAGCCAGTCCACCTTCTGAAATAGCGGGGCCACCGGCCCGGGTGCCGGTGGGGCGGGGACCGGCGAAGCCTTGGACTTGGGGTCGTTCTTTTGGGGACCGTTGGGCTTGGTTGGGGCGGCGCTCATGGGGCAGAATTCAATTGGCCTGTTGGGCCGAAAAAGAGGGCATACTTGAAGTCGAATGCAGGGGGTTTGTCCATTCCAAAAACCGGCGCCAGCAGACACTGAGGCGCGGTCCCGCCACCGACCCGGCCCGGAGGCTCGGGGGGTCAATCCGCATATTCCAGTCGGCTGCCGTGGGCGGGAGGATGATCACTGGCTGTCATGGACAACCCCGCCGGAGAAATGTGCGACCAAACTGCTTCGGGTAAATCCCGTAGCCGCCAAACACGAGCGCCGCTTTCCAAGTTGGGGTGAAGACTTTTTAGCCACGGATGAAACACGGCCGGGGAAAGTCGGACGGAGGCCCGCTCTTCATCCGTGTTTCGTCCGTGTTTCATCCGTGGCTAAAAATCCCAGGTCCGACCGCGTCGCGCCGTCAGTCCCGATAGCCCGCCGGGTGGCGCTTGTGCCAGTCCCACGCCGTGGCGACGATGTCCTCCAGCTTGGGAAACTTCGGTTGCCAGCCCAGTTCATTGAGCGCCTTGCCAGCGGCGGCCACGAGCCGGGGCGGGTCGCCGGGGCGGCGGGGCTGCTCCACCGCCTTGATGGGGCGCCCGGAGAGGCGTTCGCACGTCTGGATGACCTCGCGCACCGAGTAGCCCGAGCCGTTGCCCAGGTTGAAGAACCCCGCCTTGCCCGGCGCGAGCGCGAGGATGTGCGCCTGCGCCAGGTCCACGATGTGGATGTAGTCGCGGATGCACGTGCCATCCGGCGTCGGGTAATCCGTGCCGAAGATCTCGCACTGCGGGCGTTGGCCCAGCGCGACCTTGAGCACGTTCGGGATGAGGTGCGTCTCAATGCGATGGTGCTCGCCGAACTTCCGGCTCGCCCCCGCCGCGTTGAAGTAACGGAACGCCACGAACTCCAGCCCGTGCAGTTGCTGATACCACTTGAGCATCGTCTCGAACATCAGCTTGGACTCGCCGTAAGGGTTCACCGGCCGCTGCGGGAGCGACTCGTCCATCGGCATTGTCTCCGGCACGCCGTAGGTCGCGCAGGTCGAGCTGAAGACAAACTTCCGCACCCGCGCCGCGGCGGCGGCTTCGAGGAGGTTCAAGCCATGCGCCACGTTGTTTCGGAAATACTTCCCGGGGTTCTGCATGGACTCGCCCACCAGCGCGTGGGCGGCGAAGTGAATGACCGCCTCCGCCCGTGCCTCGGCCAGCGACCGCGCCACCAACTCGCGGTCCGCCAAGTCGCCCAGGAGGAACTTCGCCCGCGCGTCCACCGCCGAACGATGGCCCTCGGAGAGGTTGTCGAACACCGTCACCGCGTGCCCGGCGTTGAGCAGTTCCTCGACGCACACCGACCCAATGTAGCCCGCGCCACCCGTGACAAAGACATTCATGGGCGCGCAGCCTAGGCAAGCCCCCGCCCCCCCGCAAGCTCAAACCCCCCCCCCCC
>JAYTIO010000506.1:0-3502 GCA_043731805.1 Pedosphaera sp.
GCCTTAAGTAAGCGCCATTCACCCCATAGGACTGATGCTGGAGTTTTGCCTTTGAACGCTTCAAGACGATTTGAAAGTGCGTTCGCTCAAATGCCAAAAGGTAACAACCGTGTTCCCAGAAGAACCGCGGGGGCACCCCCCACAGTTTGCGTGCAGTTGTGAGCAGGTGGATGCAAAATTGGGGAACACAGTAGGATCGAAAGAGAAACTCAAGCTCCTCGGGATTTTCGCTTACTGCAAGTCGGCTCCAATCGAAAAAACGGGGTCCGTAATGAGCAGCTTTTTGTTCGACTGGGGTCTTGGCAAATTGCACCAACCGTTGCAACAACTCGTCTTCACCTGCTACCACTTGAGGTTCCTCTTGCGGGCGGGGAGGGCCAAACAACAGGCTCGCACCGGAGATGCCGGCCAGAATTGAGCGTGGCGGGGCGACTCTTTTTCCTTTGTGATAGTAGGCGGGTAAGCGCACGGCCTGAAATTAGATTTCGGCGAGCCTTCCATAAGGCTTGGGAGAATGTCCAGCCACCAACCGCACTTCATCAATGAACCCCACGAGCGGATTGACGCTCCTTGCCATGCTCAGGCTCGCCGGGCGGTGCATCTGACACCGTCTGCTGATCCCGGCATCGGAACCTTCCACGGGTAGTTCTCACCGGCAAGCTCCGGTTCTGCGGCTGGAATGGCTCTTGAACCATCGCTGAAATTGACGCCTCCAGAAGCAGCTAGTTGCTCGGGGCTGTAGCTGCTTCCACACTTCGTCCTCCGCAGCAAGGAAACTTTCCACCCCACTTGAGCAGGAAAAATTATTGCGACTACGGCTTTCGGATGTCAGGAAATCACAACTTCCACGCTCCGAGGCACTGGAAATGAAGCGTGAAGAACCTCAATGAACCGCAGTGCTCGAAGGGGCCAAAAACCGGCAAGTTGCATACGTTCTACATACGTTCAAGCCAATTTGAATGAGCGGTTTTTGCGCTATTGCACTGGGTTTACAGGGGTAATTGAAAAGTGGAGCGGGTGAAGGGAATCGAACCCTCGTAACTAGTTTGGAAGACTAGCGCTCTACCATTGAGCTACACCCGCACTCAGCCGCGACTTTACCGACCGGGCTTGCCCTGTCAATTCGCCGCCAGCTAACCTACGCGCCGTATGCAAGCGATCCTCGTCACCGGTGGCCGCGTGATTGACCCCGCCAACCACCTCGACACCCACACCGACGTGCTCGTGCTCGACGGAGCCATCGTCCACGTCGGTCCGGGCGCGCGGGACCACCTCCCCACCGGCGTTGTCCCCGAAGAGCTCGACGCGCGCGGCCAGGTGGTTTGCCCCGGCCTAATCGACCTGCACGTCCATCTGCGCGAGCCGGGCCAGTCCGCCAAGGAGACGCTGGCGACGGGCACGCAGGCAGCGGCGCGCGGCGGCTTCACCAGCATCGTGTGCATGCCGAACACTTCGCCTTCCATTGACAACGCCGGACAGGTCGCGCTGGTCCGCGAGAAGGCTGCGCGCGACGCGGTTGTAAACGTGTATGTCACCGGCGCCATCACCAAGGGCATCGCGGGCGAGGAACTCGCGCCCATCGGCTCGCTTAAGGGCGCGGGCGTGGTGGCCATTACCGATGACGGGCATTGCGTGCAGAACAACGAGCTGATGCGTCGCGCCCTCGAATACGCGAAGATGTTCGACCTGCCCATCATGGACCACTGCCAGGACTACGCGCTCGTGAGCGACGGCGTGATGCATGAAGGCTACTGGAGCACGGTGCTGGGCCTGCGCGGCTGGCCGGCAGCGGGCGAGGACGCCATCGTCGCGCGCAACATCCTCCTGGCCGAACTCACCGGTGCGCATGTCCACTGCCAGCACCTGGGCACCGCGGGCAGCGTGCGGCTCCTGCGTGAGGCGAAGCAGCGCGGCGTCCCCATCTCCGGCGAGGCCTGCTGCCATCACTTCACCCTCACCGACGCGGCCATCGCGGGCAGCGGGAAGTTCTGGGCCGCCGACGGCAAACAAATCTTCGGCTACCACGACGGCGGATTCGCGCGCCCGGCGTGGCCCAGCTACGACACGAATTTCAAGATGAACCCGCCCCTGCGCTCCGCCGCCGACCGCGAGGCGATTCTCGAAGCGCTGGCCGACGGCACCTTGGAAATCCTCGCCAGCGACCACGCCCCGCACTGCAACTACGAGAAGGAGGTCGAGTTCGACTACGCGCCCTTCGGCATCACCGGCCTCGAGAACGAACTCGCGCTCGCGCTCATGCAGCTCTACCACGCGAAGCGCCTGAGCCTCCCCGCCCTCATCGAGAAATACACCGTCGCCCCCGCGCGCCTCCTGCGCCTCAAGAAAGGCACCCTCAGCCCCGGAGCCGACGCGGACCTCACCGTCTTCGACCCCGACCGCGAGTGGGTCTTCGAGCGCAAGGACACCGCGAGCAAATCGCAGAACAACCCGTTCTACGGCTGGACCCTCAAAGGCCGGCCCACCGCGACCGTCGTCGGCGGTAAAATCGTCTGGCGGGCCTAGCTGGCGCGGGCCGCAGCGGCTGGCGCGGTGGGAACGGCAGCCAACGCAACTTCCGCATTCCGCTCGCAGTCACACGATGTCGCCTGGCGACGGCAGCCCCAAACTTTGAACCTTGAACTTTGAACCCGGAACTTCACCCTCCCGCGCATGGAAACACCCGACCAGTTTCGTGAACTTTTTCGCATGCAGCAGGCCCTTAACGACCGCATCGGCGTGCGCACCGGGGGCATGAGCGAGGCGGAGAAGACGCTGTGGCTGCTCAACTACACGCGGGCCATGCAGCAGGAGCTGGCCGAGCTCACCGACAGTGTCCCGTGGAAGTGGTGGGCCAAATACCAGAAGTTCGATGAGCAGAACGCGCGGGTGGAGGTGGTGGACTTGTTCCACTTCCTCATCAGCATGGCGCAGGTGCTGGGCATGAGCGCGGACGATGTCTTCGCCGCCTATGTGAAGAAGAACGCGGTGAACTTCCAGCGCCAGGAGTCCGGCTACACGCAGAAGGACCACGACGACTCGAAGCACATCTGAGGGTGGTCGTCGCCAGTGTGGGCGGGGCGGAGAGTGGTGGACGCTGCAGGGTTCGAACCTGCGACCCCTTCCGTGTGAAGGAAGTGCTCTACCACTGAGCTAAGCATCCGTAGTTCGCCGAGAGACCCAGCATTTATGCTGATTTTAATGGTCTTTCCGCAAACTTTGCGCGCCTCAGAGTCCTTCACCTCGCTGGCCGTCGCAAGCACAAAAACCGCCAAGGTCAGCACAAGAGTCAGAACGGAAGGGTGCTCGCCGGGCGATGGAGGTTCTTTGTGTAGTAGAGCGCACAACCGCCGGCCATGTCAGGCAGCGCCTCGGGATCGTGGGTAAAATAGCTGCTACGGTCACAGACCGCCGCCACAACTGGATCACTCAGGCTTGTCCAAATGCTCGCCCGGCGGCAGTTCGTCGTAGCCTTCGAAATGCCCCGGGCGTAGTGGCTCGGAGA
>JAYTIO010000507.1:0-3081 GCA_043731805.1 Pedosphaera sp.
TTCGATTGAGCGCAAGCGCGTCGAGCGGGCGCTGCGGGACTCGGAGGCGTTTTACCAGTCGCTGGTCGAGAACCTCCCGCAATACATCTTCCGCAAGGACGTGCAGGGCCGGTTCACCTTCGCCAACCGCCGCTTCTGCGTGGAACTGGGCAAGACCCTCAATGAAATCGTTGGGCGCACGGACGCCGACTTCTTTGCCGCCGAGCTGGCGGCCAAGTATCAGGCTGACGACCAGCGCGTCATCGCGGCGGGGAAACTCTTTGAGACCGTCGAGGAGCACACGCCGCCCGGCGGCGAGAAGGAACACGTCCAGGTGGTGAAGTCGCCGGTCTTCGACGCGCACGGCAAGATCATCGGCACGCAGGGTATTTTCTGGGATGTCACGGCGCGGGTGCGCGCCGAGGAGAAGCTGAAGCGGGCGCACGCCGACCTGGCCCGCAGCCGGGAGGACTTGTTGCGGACTCTGGCGGACTTGCAGCGCGTGCACAACCGGTTCAAGGAGGCCCAGCTCCAAATCGTCGAGATGGAGAAAATGCAGTCCATCGGCCAACTGGCGGCGGGCATCGCGCACGAGGTGAAGAACCCGCTCGCGATCCTCCGCATGGGCATTGATTTCTTCACGGCCGGACCGGCGGCCACCGAGGCACCGGGCGCGACGGTGCTGGCGGACATGAACGACGCGCTGCACCGGGCCGACAGCATCATCATGGGGCTGCTGGACTTCTCGGCCCCCGGCAAGGTGGATCTGCGGCCCGGCGATTTGAACACGCTCCTGCGCAGCTCGCTCAACCAGGTGAAGCACGAGTTGATGCGCGCGCAAATCACCGTGGCCACGGAGTTCTGCGACAACCTCCCGCCCGCGCTGGTGGACGCGACGAAAATCAAGCAGGTCTTTGTGAATGCGCTGACCAACGCCGTGCATGCCATGCCCGGGGGCGGCACGCTAACCGTGCGGACCTACCTCAAGAAGCTCACGCCCGAGGAGGCCAAGCCCAGCCCCGGCGCGCGGCAGACGCACGAGTTCCGCGTTGGCGTGCGCGTGCTGGTCACGGAGATTGACGACACCGGAACCGGTGTGCCCGACGACAAGCTGGCCCGGGTGTTCGAGCCGTTTTTCACCACCAAGGAGGCGGGCAAAGGCACCGGCCTGGGCCTCACCGTCTCGCGCAAGATTGTCGAGTTGCACGAGGGCAGCATCCAATTGCAAAACTTGGACCCGAGTGGAGCCCGCATCACCGTCACCCTCCGCACAGACCGGACCTGATTATGCAGCCGAAACGCATCTTGATTGTGGACGACGAGGCGACCTTCACCCGCATGGTGCGGCTCAACTTGGAACAGACCAAGCGCTACATGGTGCGCGAGGAGAACTGCGCCCAGAACGCGCTGACCACCGCGCGCGAGTTCAAGCCCGACCTCATCCTGCTGGACGTCATCATGCCGGGCGTGGACGGCGGTGAACTGGCCAGCCGCATCAAGGCCGACGCCGCGTTCAAGCATGTGCCAGTGGTCTTCCTCACCGGCACCGTGACCAAGCAGGAGGCGGCGGCGGGCGCCGTCACCGGCGGCTACCCGCTGCTGTCCAAGCCCGTCAGCCTCAAGAGCCTGGTGGAGTGCATGGAAAACGTGTTCGCGGCGAAGGCGCATGAGAAGGAGTAGCCGGCTCTCGCTGGGTCGGCGCGATCCAATTTATCGGTCGAGTGCGTCGCCGAGTTGTGCCAAGTCGCTGTCATAGGGTCGCGAATGGCACACGCGGCGAAGTGTCCAGCTCGGACCGAGAGTCGAATCCGGGGCCAACTGCCACAGAAAAACAGGGAAATTCAGGAATTTTCTCGCCGGGGGAAGTGGTGGCACCGGCGCTGCTGAAAGGCACCCGACTTTTAACAACTTCATTCTATGGCAAAAGTTTTGGGCATTGATTTGGGCACGACGAACTCCTGCATGGCGGTCATGGAGGGCGGCGAGCCGCTAGTTTTGGAAAACTCTGAGGGCAAGCGCACCACGCCGTCGGTCGTGGCGTTCACCAAGTCCGGCGAGCGCGTCGTGGGCGAGGCGGCCAAGCGGCAGGCGGTGACGAACCCGCGCAACACGGTTTACTCGGTCAAGCGCTTCATGGGGCGTAAGTTCACCGAGGTGCAGGAAGAGCTGAAGCGTGTGCCTTACAAGGTCGTGCGCGCGGCCAATGGCGATGCCGCTGTGGAAGTGGAAGTGGATGGCAAGCCGCAGCAGTTCAGCCCGCCGGAGATTTCGGCGATGATCCTCGCCAAGCTCAAGGCCGATGCCGAGACGCGCTTGGGCGAGACCATCACGCAGGCCGTCATCACGGTCCCCGCTTATTTCAACGACTCACAGCGTCAGGCCACCAAGGACGCGGGCAAGATCGCCGGTCTCGAAGTGCTGCGCATCATCAACGAGCCGACCGCCGCGTCCCTCGCTTACGGCCTCGACAAAAAGAAGGACGAAAAGATCGCCGTGTATGACCTCGGCGGCGGCACGTTCGACATCAGCGTGCTGGAGATCGGCGACGGCGTCTTCGAGGTGAAGGCCACCAACGGCGACACCCACCTCGGTGGCGACGACTGGGACAACCACATCATGGATTGGATCCTGGACGAGTTCAAAAAGGAGTCGGGCATTGACCTCCGTAAGCAGCCGGACGCCCTTCAGCGCATCAAGGAAGAGGCGGAAAAGGCGAAGATCGCGCTCTCCAGCTCGCAGGTTTACGACATCAACCTGCCCTTCGTCACCGCCGACGCGAGCGGGCCGAAGCACATTTCCTCCAAGCTCACCCGGGCCAAGATGGAGCAACTCTGTGACGAACTCTTCGAGCGCACCATCGCGCCGGTGAAGAGCTGCCTGAACGACGCCGGCATCAGCGCCGACAAGATTGACGAACTCGTGCTTGTCGGCGGCATGACCCGTATGCCCCGCGTGGTCGAGACCGCCCGCGCGCTCGTCAGCAAGCCGCCGCATCAGGGCGTGAACCCGGACGAAGTCGTCGCCATCGGTGCCGGCATTCAAGGCGGCGTGCTCAAGGGCGACGTGAAGGACGTTCTCCTGCTCGACGTGTCGCCGCTCTCC
>JAYTIO010000508.1:0-5289 GCA_043731805.1 Pedosphaera sp.
CGGATCGTCGAAGCTCCAGTTGTAGTGGCCCGGCACCGAGACGAAGACGCGGCCTTTGCCCACCGTGCGAGTCCAAAGCTGCGGGCGGAGCTGGCCGTCCTCCTCGCCGCTCGCGAGAAGCTGCACGTCCTTCGGGTCGCCTTGAAACAGCCAGTAGGTTTCGTCCACGAACTTCTCGCGGGTGAAGCTGGTGGCGGTGAAACCCTTCGCCAGCGGGTGCTCGTGGAAGACGAGGTCAATCGGGCCGTGACGATACTTGAGCTTGCTCGAATCACTCGCGAGGCCGATGCGACGCGCAAAGGCGAGCGCGTTGGTGCGCGCCTCGACGGCCCAGTGGAAATACGCCGCGCCGCCGCCGCGCGCGAGGTAGGCGTCGAGTTCCTTGCCGCGGTCCTCGTTCCAAGCCGGGTTGTTATTGAAGAAGCAAATCACGTTGGCCTTCGCGAACTGCTCGGCGCTCGGCCATTTGTCCGCCGTGTCCACGGTCACGCCGTCCGCAAGCGGGAGAAGTTTGCTCCAACGCTTCTGCCAGAGCGGGTAATCGTGCTCGCCCTTGCCGTGGTCCTTCGGGCCGGCGCAGAGGACGATATGTAGGTCAGGCATCTTGCCTGCCTTCTGACTTCCACTGTTGCTCCCGACTGCTGAAGCAGGAACTGAAGTTAGAGAGACAGCCGACACGCCTGTCCTACTTTGGGCGAGCAGCGCCTCCACCTCCGTGCGTTTCCTCGGCGGTGGGGGCGGCGTGTTGCCCTCGATGGGCGCGGGTTCGAGCGGGACGGTGAGGAGGAAGGTCATCAGGTCGCGCACCTGCTCGGCGTTCAACGACGCGAGCAAGCCCTCCGGCATCAACGAGAGCGTGGACGGGCGCATGGCCTTCACCTTCGCGCGCGGGAGGACGATGGTCTTGCCCGTGGCGTCAGCGAGGCGGATTTCCGTGGGCGACTCGCCGAGCAACACGCCGGTGAGCGGCTCGCCGTCCGCGAGTTCGAGCGTGAAGGCGATATGATCAGGGTTAATGGCGGCGCTCGGCTCGCGGATGTCGCGCAGCACGCTGGCGTAATCGCGGTGCAGCAAGTTCGAGAGGTCCGGCCCGACGGCGCGGCCCTCGCCGCGGATGACGTGGCACTTCGCGCAGGCAAGCTGCTCGCTGTGGAACAGGCGGCGTCCCGCGAGCCAGCGGCCCCCGGCGAGTTCGGGCACCACGCGCTCGGTGGCGAGCAGCGCGGGTTCGGCCTTCGGCTCGGCCCACGGGAGGTAGAAGCGGCGGAGGGGGAAGGGGCGGAAAATATCAGGCTTAGAATCTAAACTCCATAAACTCCATTTTGGATAAGCAAAAGGAAGCTGAAGGTTAGACGTCGGCAATAAAACTTTACACGGAAACCAACTTTGTCCGTTCGTTCCGAATGCCTGGATGTGCGTTGATGCCGCGCGTTGGCCTGCGCTAAACCCGACCGCCAGCCCAAACTCTGGCATGTAGATGCTTCCTTGATAGGTTGCCTCAACGTCCAGTTGGATTCTTTCTGGCTCCGGTTGATAATCCAACTTCGATCCAGGTTGCACCGATGGTTGAAGCATTGCATTCAGGTTTAGTTGCGTCTCAAGTGACAACCGACCTTGCTTCAACATTTGTCTCCACAACCGCTCATGCTCCGCGCTGCCGATGGTGAACGTCTTCGCTACTTCCATGTCGAGATGCGGTAACCAGCCGCTCCACGATTCCTTGCCGTCGTCGGAGTTCCACTTCGCCTCCACGCCGTGGTTGTCCACGAGCAGTTCGATGTCGTCGTAAGAACTGGTAGGGACGCGCTGCCGCGCGTCTTGGCCGACCAGCAAGTCGGCCCTACCAGCGACATTCGGCATCCGCAACGCGTAGTTCACCGCCGCCGTGCGCGGGGCGGTGTGGAGCAGGATGGTCCGCCGGTCCGGCGTGACGCTGGCGGAGAGCACCGGCACGTCGTAGCGCGGCGTGGCTTTCTGGTCCTTCACGACTTGATAGCCGGGATACATCGCCTCGAAGCGGTCGCCGGGCATCACGTATTTGCCGGCGGTGATGCTCGTGCGCCGCGCAAGGTCGCGCAGGTTCGCGGGGTCGAGCGGCCGGTCGAACGCGATGCGAATCTCCGTGGGGCTGGCGCTCCAGGTGAGCACGGGCTGCGGCGCGTTCGTGTCCGTGTGGCGGATGAGGAAGAGCTTGCCCGGACCGTTCGGGCCGGTGCCCCAGTCGGGCTTGCCCGTGTGGCAGGCCACGAGCAAATCGCCGCGCGGCGTGAGGCAGGCGTCCACGGTCAGGTAGTTCAGGCAGGCGATGAGATGGTTCTGCGCGACGTAGCCTGCGGCGGTCTTCACGAGCGTGGTGCGGTAGAGCTTGCCGCGCGATTCGCCAGTGACGATGGCGTCGCCCGCCCAGTGCGAGGGGCCGAAAATCTTTCCGCCGTTGACCGGTTCGTTGAACGCCAGCCCGCACGTGCTCTGATGCTGCGGGCCGTAGTCGAACGTGCTCGGCTCATCGAAGACGTTGGGCAAATGCTTCGGGTGGCGCGGCGGGAAGCCGTAGTGGCGGCCCGGCTGGATGTGCAGCAGCTCGTCGAAGGGGTTGCCGTTGGGCAGCCACGTCGCGCCCTCCTGCTCGCTGCAAAAGAGGTCGCCGTGACGGTTGAAGGCCATCGCCACCGGGAAGCGCACGCCCGTGCAGACAACCTCACGCTTCGAGAAATCCGGCGCGACCTTCAGCACCGTGCCGCGCTCGGACGTGAGGTCGAACTGCGACTTGCCGTCGGCGTCGAGCAGATAGCCGTTCGCGTAGTTCGCCGCGCCGAGCGAGAAGTAAATGCTGCCGTCCTTGTCGAGCGCCACGCCGACCGCGTCCACGTTCTGCGGGATTTCCTTCCAGCCGGTCGCGACGATGATTTCCTCGTCCGCGCGGTCGTCGCCGTTCTTGTCCACGATGAGCGAGAGCTTGCCCTTCGACGGCACGAAGACGCCCTCGCCGTGCTTGTAGCCGGGCGGCGTGAGCGCGAGGCCGATGGGGCCGCGCAGTTTGCCCGTGCCGTCCCAGAAGAGGTCGGCCTTGTCCGGCGCGCCGTCGCCGTCGGTGTCGGAGAGCAGCCAGATTTGGCCGTTGTAGCCGACGCCGTAGCACTTGCCGTCGGCGCGATACTTGATGGACGTGAGGTTCTTCAACTCGAGCGGCAGCTCGCGCACGGTGAAGCCCGGCACCAGCATCTGCACAGCGGGCGGGTTGGCGACGAGTTCGAGCGGACGCGCGCCGCCGGGCTGCGCGCCGAGCGCGAGCGCGTGCAACGGTGCGTGCTTCTCGGTCAAATACTTCTCCACTGCCGCGCGCTCGGTCTGCGGCAACACGCGGCTGAAGACGAGCACCTCAGCGAGGTCGCCATCGAGGAAGCCCTGCGCGGTCGGCGGTTGCGCGTTGTTCGAGTAGAGCCGCGCGCCGAGGGTGAACTCGTCCATGCGCAGCACCGACCCCGCCGCTCGCTCGCGGCGTCCCTGCCCGCTGCCGTCCACGAAGAGCCGCGCGCCGTTCGTGCCCGGCTGCGACGTGACCGTGAGCACCTGCCAGCGCCCGAACATGCCGGGCGTCGTGCGGAGATTGCGCTGGCCGTTCATGCCCGCGCCTTCGACATTCACGGCGGAGAAGTTCGGCGTGCCCGTGCCGCCGAGGTCCACGTTGAAGCCCGACGTGTAATCGTTCTGCGAAGTCGCCGCGAACGCGAGCAGGCCACGGAAGTAGCCCTCGTTCGACTTGGGCGCGGCGACGATGAACACGGTGCAGTTCGTAAACGCGCGGCGCAGGTTCGCCGCCGCGAGAAAGTCGTCCTTGCCGTCGAAGCGGAGGAAGGCGCTCGTGCCCGACGACTTGAACTTCGGTTGCGAGTCCGCTAAGTGCTGCACGAGGTCGCGCTGTTGGCCGGATCCATCGAGCAGCACGTCCACCGGTGAGTTGTCAGCGAGCGCAGATAGCTTGCGCGCGGCGCGAGCTGCGACTTGCTTGGTCGCGTCGAGCCAGAGCTCGAGGCCTTTGTCCGTCGGCAGCTTGGAGTCAGCCCACGGCTCGGCAGCGAGCGCTGCAAAGGCAGGAACGAGGAGGAACAAGGCGACAAGCAAGTGCATGTGAAGTTGCCGGTCTTGATGCCATCTGCACTCGATGGGGGGCAAGTGCATTCAGCTTTTGAACTTCCGCAGAATCCGGCCACCCTCGCTGGCTTCTGAATGCACCGAATGTCGCTTCGGGGTGGAGATTGAAGGCATTCTGCAACGGCGACCGCGCACTGGCCCATTGTTCCCGTATCTCTGCCCGGTGCGGGCCAACGACCGGGCGACGGAGTTCCGGCAACGGTGCCAAGGATTGAACATCAGTGGCGTGTCCCTGCACTCGTATCGGTATGCGTGGGCGGAGCGGGCGTTGCCGTGCGGCTACCCGGAACGGTTCGCGCAACAAGCGCTGGGGCACAACTCCAAGGCGGTGCAGCGGCACCTTGCTCCGGCAGCACCAGCGCCGGCAGCAGGCGGCGCATGGCGAGTGGGGCCAGTTTGGCGGGCATGCGGTTGAGGATGCCGTCGAAGGGACGGCGGATGGAACGGGGTTTGCGTTTTAGTTTCATGCGGTTGATGAGCGTGGAGGCTCAGGATTGATAGGTGGGCCAGCGATGCGCGGGATACTCGTTCGGCGGCAGTCCGAGATAATCCCAAACCGCGCGGGCCCGGGCTGCCGCGGCGGGAAACCCAAGATGCTCCTGCATCGCCATCGTCTGCAGAAAAAGCCACTCCCCGCTCATGAACGTCAGCATGTCCTGGCGAGGGTAGCCGACGTGCTGCCGGCGTTGGCCATCTCGCGCGACAAAGGTGAGCTCCGGTAGGCACGCCAGCGCCATACGGCGCGGAACTTCCTCATTCAGGTCGGCGAAGAACAACCACGCGGGCCACGCGCGATGCCAATCCTGTAGAAACGTCCGCATGACCGGCAACCGCTCGAAGCCCGCCGGATCGTGCGTGAAGCGCTCGAAGCGGAACCGCACGCGGCCATGCAACCGCCGCAAGAGCGCCGGGTCACGCAGGCGTTCCCACGAAAAGGTTTGGAGGAAACCGGCGAAGTCGTTGTGGATGATGGTGTGGTAGGCAAAGGTCACCTCGACGAGCGAATCATCGGCGGGAGCCTCCATCAGGAACTGGATTCACTGCTGTCCCACAGGTTTGGTGAGTTTGGCGTAACGAGTGGAAGAAGAAGTTGGCTTGCGGTGGGTTGACCTGCCACAAGGCAGGCTAGGCAAAACC
>JAYTIO010000509.1:0-4986 GCA_043731805.1 Pedosphaera sp.
CGCCGAAGAAGTCGAAGGCGAAGCCCTCGCGACGCTCGTCGTCAACAAGCTCCGTGGCATCCTGAACGTCGTGGCCGTCAAGGCCCCCGGCTTCGGTGATCGCCGCAAGGCCATGTGCGAAGACATCGCCATCCTCACCGGTGGCAAGTTCATCAGCGAAGACCTCGGCATCAAGCTCGAAGGTCTCGAACTCGCCGACCTTGGCCGCGCCAAGACCATCGTCGTGGACAAGGAAAACACCACCATCGTCGAAGGCGCTGGCAAGTCCTCCGAGATCCAGGGCCGCGTGAATCAGATCCGCCGCCAGATCGACGAGACCACCAGCGATTACGACCGTGAGAAGCTCCAGGAGCGCCTCGCCAAGCTCGCCGGCGGTGTCGCCGTCATCAACGTCGGTGCCGCCACCGAGACCGAGATGAAGGAAAAGAAAGCCCGCGTCGAAGACGCGCTGCACGCGACCCGCGCAGCCGTTGAAGAAGGCATCGTCCCCGGTGGTGGCGTCGCCCTCATCCGCTGCCTCGCCGCGATTGACGCCGTCAAGGGCGCCAACACCGACGAACAGCTCGGCGTCGAGATCGTCAAGCGCGCCATCGAATGGCCGGCCAAGTGGCTCGCCAACAACGGCGGCTACGAAGGCTCCGTCATCGTGCAGGAGATCAAGAAGCGCAAGGGCAACGAAGGTTTCAACGCCGCGACCGGCGAGTATGAAGACCTCGTGAAGGCCGGCGTCGTGGACCCCAAGAAGGTCACCCGCGCCGCGCTCCAGAACGCCAGCTCCATCGCTGGTTTGCTGCTCACCACCGAGTGCCTCATCACCGACATGCCCGAGAAGGACAAGCCGGCGGCCGGTGGCGACCATCACGGTCCCGGCGGCATGGACATGTAATCCAGCCCCTCGGTCCGTCACGGACTGAAATTCACCAGGCCGGTCTGCGCAAGCAGGCCGGCCTTTTCTGTTGCGTGGCACCCGGCGCTGGCCGAGTCACTCCAAACCAACGACTGGCTTGCGACTGGCAGCGCGCGTGCTTACTGTCCGTTGCACGCGCCTCGCCCCGCACCGGGGTGAGCAGCCGCCCAAGCATGAAGCTCCAGCCTCTCCTCCTGCCCGCCACCACCCGGGGCCTCCGCGCCTTCAGCATCATCGAGGCGCTGGTCTCGGCGTGCGTGGTGGGCGTGCTGTTCGTCTCTCTCTACGCGGGCATCACAGCGGGGTTCGGCGCGCTGAACTCGGCGCGGGAAAACCTGCGGGCGACCCAGGTGATGATCGACAAGATGGAGACGCTGCGCCTCTACAGTTGGACTCAGGTCTCCACCTTCGGCAGCGCCACTTCCTACATCCCCAGCACCTTCACCGAGTATTTTTTCCCGACCACCACCAACTACAGCTCAAGCACTGTGGCCACCGGGGCCGTCGGGAGCGGCTTCGTTTACTATGGCACGGTGGAGATCACCAACTCCGGCTTCAGCCAGAACTACTCCAACAGCGTGAAGGTCGTGAACATCACGCTGCGTTGGACCAACGGCGTCGCCCGCTCGCAGAGCATGTCCACCTACACGGCCCAGTATGGAATTCAAAACTACATCTACTAGCCGCGCGCAGCGGGCGATGACCCTCGTCGAGGTGATGGTCGCCAGTTCCATCGGCTTGATGATCCTCGCGGCGGCGGGTTCGCTGATGGTCTATAACGCCCGCTCCTTGGCGGCCCTCTCCAACTACTGCGACCTCGACCGATACAGCCGTGGCGCGGTGGACAAGCTCTCACAGGACATCCGGCAGGCCACGAACCTGGTTTCATTCACCACGACCGAATTGCAGTTCAACACCTCCGGGGGCCGGAGCAACATCACCTACACCTTTTCCCCGACGACCAAGACGCTCTCGCGTCGCCAGGGCAACGACCTCCAAATCCTGCTCTACGAGTGTCAAAACCTCACCTTCACGGTCTATGGCCGCAACAACGTCTCGAACAGTTGGGACCAGTTCGTCGTGACCAACGCCACGGGGGCCAAACTCATCAAGCTCAATTGGACGTGTTCCCGCACTGTCCTCGGCCAGGCGGTCAATACCGAGAGCGTGCAGACCGCGAAGATCGTCATGCGCAAACAAGATTGATCCGCCTATGAAACTCCAGCCCTGCTCCATGACCCTGGTAGGGCCGTCCTGTGGACGGCCTCCCTTGGTCTCGACGGACGAGGCCGCGCACAGCGCGGCCCTACCGGGTGCAAACCCTCAACCCGCCCGTCGCGCCGGCAGCGTCCTCGTGGTCACGCTCCTGATCGCCATGATCATTGGCATCACGCTCGCCGCCTTCATGGACCTCTCCAGCGCGCAGCACCGCGCAGTGATTCGCTCCGGCGTTTGGAACTCCTGCATCCCCATCGCCGAGAGCGGGCTGGAGGAGGCGCTCACCCATGTCTTCCTGAACAGCACGAACCTCGCGAGCCAGGGCTGGAGCTCCAGCGCAAACGGCCTGACCATGAGCAACGGCATCGCGCTCACCGGCACGGTTTATTACAAGTCCCGCACGCTGAACGGTGGCCGCTTCCTCGCCGCCATCCAAGGCGGCACCACGCCCACCCTCACGGTGCAGGGACTCCTCCCCAAGCCGCTTTCGACGAACGATATGCTTACCCGCACCATCGAAGTGCGCACCGTCGGCGGAGCCCTCTTCGCCCGTGGCATGGTCGCCCGGGGTAGCATCGGTTGGAACGGCAATATCCTCTCCGACAGCTTCGACTCGCAGGACTCGGCCTACAGCACGGGCGGGCGATATGACGCCGCCAAGCGCAGGGACAACGGCTCGGTGGGTTCGGTGGATGGGAGCATCACCATGGGCGGGGGCACGGTTTACGGCTCCGCCTCCACCGGTCCCACCGGGTCCGTCACGCCCGGCAGCGGCGGCAAGGTGGGCGACGCAGCTTTCATAGCCGGCGGTGGGACCGGCATTCAGACCGGCCATGCTGCGAGTGACCTGAATGTCTCCTTTCCCGATGCCACGGTGCCCTTCACCTCCGGTTACACCATCCCCGGGGGTGGCAATGTGACCAACAGCACCGTCACCACCAACGTCGCCGCCGCCACCGCTCTGAGCTTTCCGAGCACTTACGTCGGCACCGTCTCGTCCAACCGCCCCACGGCCAGCGCATACCCCACCGGCACGACCTATCCCGTCAGCACCAACGTCGTGGCGACCGTCACTACGGCCAAGGTCAAGGGTGCCACCACCACCACGACCACCTACACCACCAACTTCACCTACACACAGTTCGCCTTCAACACGAACAGCTTCTCCACCAACACCTCGACCAGTTACTACACCCATATCCTCGACACCGGCGACTATTACCTCAGCGGCATCGCCAATGGCGAACAGATGCTGGTGCGCGGCAACGCCCGCTTGTGGGTGGATGGCTCCGTCGCCATGCAGGGTCAATCGCAAATCACCATCGCCAACACCGGCACGCTCCAGGTGTGGGTCGCCGGCACCGTGGACCTCAAGGGCAACGGAGTGGTCAACGGGACGCAAGACGCCACGCGCCTGTCGCTCTACGGCCTGCCCACCTGCACCAGCATCGCACTGGGAGGGAACGCCGCCTGGACCGGCACGATCTACGCGCCGCAGGCAGACTTTAAGTCCGGCGGTGGCGGCAGCGACAACTACGATGTGGTGGGGGCCGTCATCGTCAACACGGTCAGCATGAACGGCCACTTCGAGTTCCACTACGACGAAAACCTCGGACGCAACGGCCCCTCCAGTTCCTTCGTCATCTCCTCCTGGGTGGAACTGTAAGCGGCTGATCTCCCTCTGGACTGGCCCGCGCGCCAACGCATCGCACTCTCGGATACCTTTCAAACAAGAAACCTACCTGTCATGAAACGCCTCCTCTGCCTCGCCGCCGTCGTCCTCACCTCGCTCACCCTGTTCACCGGCTGCGCCGTGCTCCTCGTCGGGGCGGCGGCGGGCGCAGGCGGCGTCGCGTATGTGCAGGGCGAGTTAAAGGTGACCGAAAGCGTCTCGCAGGAGGTCGCCGTCCGCGCAGCCGAGCGGGCGCTACAAGACCTGAAGCTGGTCGTCATCAAGCGCCAGCAGGACGGCCTCTCCGGCCTCATCGAGGCGCGCACTGCGGGCGACCAGAAAGTCACCCTCAAGACCCGCCGCCTCGCCGACCAGTCCACCGCGGTCGGCATCCGCGTCGGCATACTCGGCGACGAGGCCAAGTCCCGGCAAATCCTGGGCCGGATACACGCGAACTTCCCTGCGGTGAAGTGAAGGCGGCCGGGCGCTTCGCCGAGTTCGTTCGTGAACAACTCGCCGGGCTGGCGGGCGTCGAGTTCCGCCGGATGTTTGGCGGGCAGGGGATTTACCGGAACGAGGTCTTCTTCGGCATCCTCCACGGCGGGCGGCTCTACTTCAAAACCGACGCCTCCACGCGGCCCGACTACCTCGCCGCCGGCAGTGGCCCCTTCCAACCGAACGCGAATCAATGCCTCTCCGCCTACTACGAAGTCCCCTCCCACGTGCTGGAAAGCCCAGCGGAACTGTGCACTTGGGTGGAGCGGGCCAGCACCTTGGCAGTGCCGAGAACGCCCCGCGGCCGACCCACGTCCGGCCGACAACCAGTTTGAGCATAGACAGAACGGAACAAGCTTCCTGCACCACCCCGTCAGCAGAGTGCATGGATCCCTAAGCTCCATCCTTTATTCCCGAAGCCCGATTTAGGACTCCCTAAGCTCGGTTCGCGACTTACTAAGCTCAATTTCCGACTTCCTAAGCTCCGTTTTATGATCCACAAGCTCCATTTGATGCTACCCAAGCTCCGGTTTAAGATACCTAAGCTCAATTGTGGCATTCTTAAGCTCAATTTGAGCCTTCTTAATCTAAAATTTAGCCTTATTAAGCTCAATTTGAGCCTTCCTAAGCTCAGTATTATTGAGGCTCGTGCAATCGAGTGACGGGGCGCGGGCTTCAGCCCGCTTCCGCGTCA
>JAYTIO010000510.1:0-6401 GCA_043731805.1 Pedosphaera sp.
CGCCGGTGGGGACAGTGCAGGTGGTGTAAGGCATGGGGGGGGGATTAAGAGTTAAGAATTAAGAATTAAGCGTTAAGAAGTGTGCTGGTTTAAGTGCGCCGCGCGCGGTGGGACGTGCGAAGACGGAGGTTTTTAATGGAGCGGGTGCGGGCGGGCAAGGGGTTTGGTGACGGCTGCTGGTGCGCAGGGCAGGGGAGCGGCTCAGGCGGCTTTGGGCGGCTCGGTCATGCCCATGACTTGGTAGCCGCAGTCCACGTAGAGCACCTGGCCGGTGATGGCGGCGGCCCCGTCGCTGGCGAGGAAGGTGCCGGTCGCGCCGAGTTCGTCGGGGAGGACGTTGCGCTTGAGCGGGGCGTGTTGCTCGTAGTGCTTGAGCATGGCGCTGAAGCCGGCGATGCCGCGCGCGGCCAGGGTGTTGACCGGGCCGGCGGAGATGCAGTTGACGCGAATCTTCTGCCCGCCGAGGTCGTAGGCGAGGTAGCGGGTGCTGGCTTCGAGGGCGGCCTTGGCCACGCCCATGACGTTGTAGTGGGGGATGACTTTCTCCGCGCCGTAGTAGCTCATGGCCACGATGCTGCCGCCGTCGGTCATGAGCGGGGCCGCGCCGCGCGCAAGGGCGACGAGGGAGTAGGCGCTGATGTCGTGGGAGACGCGGAAGGCCTCGCGGGTGGTGTCCACGAAGCGGCCTTCGAGCGCTTCCTTCGGGGCGAAGGCGACGGCGTGGAGGAGGAGGTGGAGCTGGCCGAACTTCGCGCCGACGGCGGCGAAGACGCGGGCGATGTCCTCGTCCTTGGCGACGTCGCAGGGCATGAGGAGGGTGTCGGGGCCGAAGGAACTGACGAGGTCCTCGACGTTCTCCTTGAGGCGCTCGCCTTGGTAGGTGAAGGCGAGCCGCGCGCCGGCCTGGTGCCAGGCCTGGGCGATGGCCCACGCGATGGAGCGCTTGTTGGCGACGCCGAAGACGATGCCGAGTTTGCCGGTGAGCGATGACATAGCGGGGAAAGCTTGTCGTGGGGCGGCGGGGCGAGGCAAGCGGGGAGTTCAGCGCGGTGGCTGCCGGCGCTGCCCCAAAATGCCAAACCGCGTGCCGGATGGGCAGGCCGCACGGTCCGAAGCCCGCGCATTGGGCCATGAACCCGGCGCGCGACCGGTCCCTGGTCGCAGCGCGGGCGCTGGCGAGGCCACGTCCTGAATCTCCCAGCGCATTCGTGCTGGCGGCGATGCTGCGAGCGGGGACCGCCCGCGCGCCGGGTTCATGGAGAGAAGCCACGGCCCCAAGGTCCGCGATTTCAGCGTTGAGCTTGGGAGGGCCTTGCTGTGCAAGGCCTCGTCGGTCTGATTGGAAAACGAGGCCGACCGCAGGTCGGCCCTACCAGGTTCATGGAGCGGTCAGGTGGCAGGTTCGTTCGAGTGCCGCAGCGTCCGCCTCCTTACCTCGGTGGTTGCGGGGCTGGGCTTACTCCCCTTCCGCGAGGCGGCGGTAGAGGGTGGCGAGGCTGACGCCGAGGGCTTTGGCGGCTTGCTCTTTGTCGCCGCCGACTTGGGCGATGGCGCGCTGGATGTAGGCGGTTTCTTGGTCGCGCATGAAGTCCTTGAGCTGGCCCAAGGGCTGGTTCAATGGACTCTGCGGCGGCGCGGCGAGGGTCGCGCCGTTCGCGCCGGTCACCGGCTTGGGAGCGGTGGGGACGGCGGTGTCGCCGGTGGGGGCGAGGGCGGTTTCCGTGTCGGAGAATTCGGGGTTGCCCAGCGGGTGGAGGTTGGGGGGGAGGTCGTTGAGCTGGATGAAGCCGCCGTCGCACAACGCGCTGGCGCGTTCGATGGCGTTCTCCAGCTCGCGGACGTTGCCCGGCCAGAGGTGAGCTTGGAGGGCGGCCAGCGCGCGGCGGCTGAGGCGGAAGGGCGGGAGGCTGCGGTCGGCGGCCTTGCTGCGGAGGAAGTGGGTGACGAGCAGCGGGAGGTCGTCGCGGCGCTCGCGCAGCGCGGGCATGGGGATGGAGATGACGTTGAGGCGGTAGTAGAGGTCTTCGCGGAAGCCGCCTTCCTTGATGCGTTGTTCGAGGGGTTCGGTGGTGGCGGCGATGACGCGGACGTTCACGTAGGAGGGCAGGGTGTCGCCCACGGCGCGGACTTCGTGTTCCTGGAGGACGCGCAGGAGGCGGCTTTGCAACACGGCGGACATGGAGCCGATTTCATCAAGGAAGATGGTGCCGCCGTCGGCTTCCTGGAAGAGGCCCTTCTTGTCGGCGATGGCGCCGGTGAAGGAGCCTTTGCGATGGCCGAACAGCTCGGATTCGAGGAGATGCTCGGGGAGCGCGCTGCAATTGATGGGGACGAAGGTCCCGGTCGCGCGCCGGCTGTTGAAGTGGAGCGCCTTGGCGATGAGTTCCTTGCCCGTGCCGCTCTCGCCGCGCAGGAGCACGGTGCTGTCGGTGCCGGCGACGCGCTCGACCATGCGGAAGACCTGCTGCATGGCGGCGGAGCTGCCGATGATTTGGTTGAACTGGTATTTCTTCTTCAGCTCTTTGCGGAGGTAGGCGTTCTCGGAGACGACCGCGCTGTGCGAGAGGGCTTTCCAAAGTTTGAGGCGCAGCTCGACGGCTTTGAAGGGCTTTTGGAGGTAGTCGAATGCGCCGAGCTTGGTGGCTTCGACGGCGATCTCGAACGAGCCGTAGCCGGTGATGACGATGACGATGGGCGGGGGCGTGAGGGCACGGGCGCGCTTGAGCACGTCCATGCCGGTGGGGCCGGTCTTGCCGAGGTTCAGGTCGGTGATGACGATCTCGGGGGCGAGGCGCTCCAGCGAGTCCAGCGCGGTGGTGCCGTCGTTGCAGGGGACGACCTCGTGACCCTCCGCGCGGAGGATTTCTGAGACGATTTGGATGCTCATCAAATCGTCTTCCACGAGCATCACTTTGGCCATGCGCCGAGCGTAAGGACGGCGGGCGGGCCGGGCAAGGCAGGAGTCGGGAACCGGGGCGTCGGTTCCTGGCCTCGGGCAGCGCACGCCTGATTTTTCTATTGGACCGGCGCGGGCTTTTGTTCACCATCACGCCCCATGCAACGGTTCCTATTTCAACGCGCTCTCGCGGCAGCCTTGGCCTGCCTGGCGGGGGTGGCGCTCGCGGCGGATTTCAAGTTGAACGACGGCACCACGATGTCCGGGGAGCCGATTGGTCCCGACAGCAAGAGCGTGATCATCCGCGGGGCGGACAAGCCTTATCCGCGCACGGCGTGGACCAACTTCACCCAGGAGGCACTCAAGGAATTCGCGAAAAATCCCAGGCTGCGCGCGTTCGTGGAGTTGCACGTCAAGGAGGCTGAACCTCCCCCCGGGGCCGAGGGCGCGGAGTTGAACGTGCCGGAGGTGGTCGTCCCCAAGCGGGCGTGGAAGGCCCCCAAGGAAGTGGAGGGCAAGCCCGTGCTGCCGGAAAGCCCGGGCCTCTTCGCCGGCATGTTCACCACGGGCGTGGGCTGGTTCAGCCTGCTCGTGATGTATGCGGGGATCATCTACGCGGGCTTTGAAGTGGCCGTTTACCGCCGCCGCCCCAAGCAGCTCGTCATGGGCTTGTCCGCCATCCCGTTCTTCGGCTTCTTCGCCCCCATCGCCTTCCTCGCCCTGCCGGAGGTGAAGACGGCGGCGGAAACCAAACCCAACGCCGTGGCACAGGCCGCCGCACAACAAGCCGCCGAGGCCAAGCCCGAGCCAAGGCCAGAGCTGGGAAAGAAGAAACCCGGCCTCGCCTTCGGCAAGAAGCCGGACGCTGGTGCCCACGGCGCTCCGGCCGCTGGCGGCCACAAACCCATCGCCACCGCCAAGCCCAGCGCGCCGGCCGCCGCCGCTGCGCCTTCTCCCGTGCTGGCCCCCGCACCGCCGTCGGGTCCGAAGCTCGAGGCCGTCGTCTATCGGCGCGGCGAGACCAACATCAACAAGCGTTTCATCGAGACCAAGTTCGCCGGCTTCTTCAAAGCCGTCCTGGGCCCCGCCGAGAAGGAGATGTGGGTCGTCTGGGTCACCGCCACCGGGGGCGAGCACTGGAGCAAGCGCATCGTCAGCATCAGCCAGACCGACGTCACGGTGAACTGCCCGCAGGAAGCCGGTGGCACCCTCGACGAGACGATCCAAATCGCCGGCATCCAGGAAATCCATCTCCGCCCACAAGAAGGCTGACCCATGAAGCTCCGCACCATTCTGCTCTTCGGCGCACCGGGTTCCGGCAAGGGGACGCAGGGCAAGATCCTCGGCTCCATCCCCGGCTACTACCACTGCGCCTGCGGGGACGTGTTCCGCAACCTCAACGCCGACAGCCGCCTGGGCAAAACCTTCCTCGACTACTCCAGCCGCGGCGAACTCGTCCCCGACGAATCCACCGTGGACCTCTGGCGCAACAACATCCAAGCCAACACCATGCTGGGTCGCTTCAACCCCGAGCGCGACACCGTCGTGCTCGACGGCATCCCCCGCAACGCCGCCCAGGCGCAGATGCTCCAAGGCACGCTGGATGTCCGCGCCCTGCTCCACCTCACTTGTCCAGACCGCAACAAGATGATCGAGCGCCTCCAGCGCCGCGCCCTGCGCGACAACCGCCTCGACGACGCCAACCTCGACATCATCCGCACCCGCCTCCAAGTCTATGACCAGGAGACCAAGCCCGTGCTCGACTTCTACGGGCCGGAGGTAGTCCGCGACATCAACGCCACCCAGTCGCCCGTGGAAGTCCTGCGCGACATCCTCCGCGTCCTCGCCGCGCTCTGACCGTGGGCCGGCAGTTCAACGCGTTCAAGGCCTCGGAACTCCACTGCCCGAACTGCGGCAGCTCCCAGCC
Organism: Pedosphaera sp.; assembly: GCA_043731805.1. Lineage (GTDB taxonomy): Bacteria > Verrucomicrobiota > Verrucomicrobiia > Limisphaerales > SXTU01 > SXTU01. The sequence continues at coordinate 4,824 of JAYTIO010000510.1, forward strand.
CGTGCGCGAACGCCCCGCCGCCGCCAACGCGACCGACCTCCTCTGCTCCCGCTGCGCCACCGTCCTGGGCCAGCACACCGTGGTGGACCACAGCCTCGGCGGTCAACTCGCCAAGCTCGTCGCCAAGCTGGTGAAGAAGTGAAGCCACAGGTGGACACAGATACAGCCCGAGTCTGTGCCCCATCTGTGCTTATCTGTGTCCATCTGTGGCTCAAGTTCGGCCATGACCCCGCGCCCACGACCTGCCGGAGTTCAAGACCCGGCTCGTGAACTGCCTCGAGTGGGTGAAGAAGTGACGGAGGGGAACGGTCGCCCTGATAATCATCCCGGTCGGGTCGGCTATCGCCCCGGGCGTCCCGATCCTCGCCTCGGTCGGGTCAACTATTGGCCCGGTCGGGATGAAAATCGGAGCGGTCGGATCAAAAACCGCTCCGATCGGGCCAATTATCGCCCCGGTCGCCTCAACAATCACTCCGGGCGGGTCAATTATCGTCCCGGGCGGATCAATTATTAGACCGGTCGGGTCAATTATTGCTCCGGTCGGGTCAATTCGGGCATTGGAACCATAGCCACTTGCGCAGATTTTACGCTTTTTGACCACCTCCCGGTAGGGCGAGGCTCCCGCCGAGCCACCCTCCGCACCGCCCCGGGTTGAAATCCAAGCGAGAGCAAACCCGGAAACTGGATTAACGCAAAGTCGCAAGCACGCAAAGGTGCGGAGGAGACGGAACATAAACGGTTCCCCTTGCGGCCCTGCGCCTTTGTGCCTTTGCGTTGAGTTTCCACGCCGGAGTTTGGGTGAAGGGGTAGGGCGAGCCGGCTCGGCAGGAGCCTTGCCCCACGAACCTGAGCCACTACCAACCAATCCCCTCCCCTCTGCGCCCTCTGCGCCCTTTCGCGGCAAGAAAAAACCAAACCGAGCCTTGCCTTTCCCGGCCAACCCTCCACCCTCCCGGCGACAGCTCTGGAAAGGAAAACTATGAAAGACGAATTCGTGCAGAAACTCGGCGCGTATGGCCGCGTCAAGGACTACCTCCAAGACACCGCCCACAAACCCCGCTGGTTCAACCAAAAGCCCAAAGCCTTCACCACCCTCTACGGCCAGTTCGCCACCGGGGCCGGCGACCTCGGCGCGTTTGGCGACGCCCAATCCCAGACCCTCACCGGCGTGACCGACCAGCAGAACACCGCCGAACTCGCGCTGGAAGACACCGCCGCCCCGCTCGCCCGCGCGGTGCGCCTGCTCCTCCTCGCGCAAGGCAACCAGGCCGCCGCCGCCCCCTGGGACCTGACCCTCACCGACTGGCGGCAGTTGCAGGAACAAGTCCTCCTGGGCCGCGCCCGCGCCCTGCTCACCGCCCTGCTCCCGCACACCACCGGCACCCCGTCCGCCGGCGAGGACTACGGCATTGACACCGACGCCACCGATTTGTTGAGCACCAAGATTGCCGCCTACGCCGCCGTCATCGGCGCGCCCGGCGCGGCGCGCTCCACGAAGAAAGCGCAGACCGGCGCGCTGCGCCCGCGTTTCCGCGTGGTGGACGGCACCCTCACCGGCATGGACGACCTCGCCCCGCA